>CBIHOZ010000085.1:0-29352 GCA_966211525.1 uncultured Chitinophaga sp.
CTATCAAACACGGATGCATCGAATACAAACCACTCGTACGTATTGGTAATGATCAGGTACTTAACATCGATGTTGCCATGTTCAACGCGTTCCTGCAAATAGTAGAGGATTAACTCATGAGTAGCCTTGGTATTCAGGTTGTCAACTGAAACCATGTCTGGTGATGACGGGCGTTTGGCCTCGATAATAATAACAGGCCTTTTGTCCTCATAAATGGCAAGATCAATACGTCCTTTTGTGTTGATCTGATTTTTTCCATTATAATAGGTATCGTATAGAAATTTAGTTACCAGGTTTTTTACATACTCTTCACTTTCCTTTTCATTGATTCCGTCAATGAATTGGACGAGATTAGATTTAAACAGTTCAATGCTGCTTCGGGCAACCTTTTCTTTAAGGTATGCTTTGTTGAGAGATTGCTTAGGTGTGAGTTTGGTTAAATGCATTTCGTAATGGTCGATAACGTGGCTTATATCATCTTTAAGTTAGGTTGGGGATTTAGCATGTTAAGAAATGTCCTCATCGATTTCGGGGAGCATAAAGAAGACGGTTACTGCTCATTGTTACAAATCTGGTGATCATGTTGGGGGGCTTTCTTCATCAGCCTTGCAAAAGTCTTTATGGAAGATTCCCTTCCCGTCCACGCGACCTTAAAGCAATTGATCTTGATTTCTTGGGACATCTTGTTTGATTCTATATAGGTATTATGGTCCTAAAATAGGATTCTGCAAGATATCGTCAAATCTTAAGTTTGTTGGTAATTAACCTGCCTAAGTACAACCAGTGCATGGAGCCGGATGCGATTCCATCATGATAAGGAATGTTGAACATGTACATCGATTTTATTGTGGAGCAAGAAAGAGGTTTGCTGCAAGTGATGCCATTTCCGTTGAGGGTACCTCTATTTCAATATAGTCCGCGCAGCTGTGTCACGGCATATTTGTGGGCAATTTTTTCTTGCTCTAATCTCAAACTATTTGCCTTTAGGTATATGTAAACTTCATATTCTTCCTTCGTCAATAAATCAAGTTGTGTGTTGTTTGTTATACTACCTTTGCCCCATTGAGATTTAAAACCTTGCAAGGTTCCTTCATCCATCATAACACTTTTGGTTTGCTTGTAGTACCCTCTAACCTGGTTGAGGATATGAAATCCGTGAGTGTCAAGATCGCCCCAATAGAAAATCTGCTTTTCATACATCCAGAGGATGTCCGCCAAGTACCTCACGTAAAAACCACCACCACTCCAAATAGCTATTGTGTTCTCTAGGTTAGGTAGCGTGAGAAAATTCATCTTGTTCTCCGTGATAAGTACTCGCTTACAGTCAACTGCAAGTTGCCGAAATTGAGTGAGCGGCAGGCTAACATCAGGTAGTCCACTGAATTGCTTCTCGGAGTCAAGAAATCTAATCCGAATAAGGGGTTCATCGTAACGAAGATTGTACCTTTGCAAAAAATTCTTCTCTGATCGATTTATATGATCAGGGATGATGAATTCGAGCAGCGAAGCAATCAAAGTTTCCCGTTCTTCGATGAATTTTGTATGGACGTCAATCGGAAGTTGGCGAACATAAACATCAGGCTTAGGATTAGCCTTGAAGTATCGGCATACCTTTAGAATATTGTCCCAGTCGTTGGTATAGCGTATGACTTCCTCGGGGTTACGTAGCATCCACTCCTTTAATTCAATAAATTCAGCAAGTATTATTAAGCTCCAGTTTTTAAAGCATTTCAATTCGTCCTCCTTTTTCAGCAGCTTCAAGTAATCCTCTAGGGAATCGATGGATATATTTGATGGAAACAGATTGCGTCCAACTTTTCGATTGTTTGATTCACTCCAGGCGACCGTGTATCCATATCCGATTTTCTCTTTACTATATCTTCGTAGAGAATTGATTTCCTGTTGTACTTGATCGAAGTTTTGAATCGTTTCGCCGGGTTTGATTTTACCAATGCGACTCAGGGT
This sequence comes from uncultured Chitinophaga sp., assembly GCA_966211525.1. Classification (GTDB taxonomy): domain Bacteria; phylum Bacteroidota; class Bacteroidia; order Cytophagales; family Cyclobacteriaceae; genus Ohtaekwangia. The sequence goes on from CBIHOZ010000085.1 coordinate 1,966, forward strand.
TTTCGGAAAAATAGTCTCGCCTTTTACTTCACATTGAAGAACCTCTCGCCACCACTTGCCAGCGGTGATTTTAATTTCGTCAGGACTAATCATGAAGCAGATTGAAGTTGGCGTTTTACTTTTTCCTGTTGATACTCCGCATAAGTAAGATTACGAACCTGAGAGTTGTTGCCATCCTTGTTTGAAACAAAGTGAACTGTGTTAACATAGTTTTCTATAACATTGATTTTCTGTAGCGGAGTAACAATAAGCAGCTGAAGATTAAGTTTTCGAAACAATTCAAGTCCATACCTAGTACTCTCATCCGATCCCCTACCGAATGCCTCATCGATGACGACAAAGCGAAATGAACGTGATTTGCTTTCACCGGAGACAAGCCCAAACTGGAATGCCAATGCACTGGCAAGGATCGTATATGCAAGTTTCTCTTTTTGTCCGCCGGACTTACCAGATGAACCCGGAAAGAACTCTTTTTCTGTGTCGTCCTGGATGTAGCGTTCACTGGCATTGAAGTCGAACCACTCCCGCACATCCGTGACTTTGCTCGTCCAATCAGTATCTAAAGACTGAGCGCTGTTGAACCGATCTAATATCTTCTTCACCTGAGCATACTTTTCCTCAGTGTAAAGTCCGTCCGTGTCACCAAAGCTATATGAGAAGCAATTCTTCAAGTCTTCCTTAAATGATCTGATCTGTGGATCAGTTGTAGGGTCGGTCAGAATTTTAATGTAAGTTCCCGAGGAAGCATCATATTCGATTTGCCTCAAGTGCTTGTTGATTTCCTCAATCTTATCCTGGATATCTTTTTCAAAACTTTCCAGTTTGCTACTAAAGATGGCTATACTCTGGATGGTGTTTTTATTCAATTCATCCTTAAATCTTTTTTCGTGGCGAGGTAAATCATCTTTAGCGACACGTTCATACATTTTCAAATATTCCGGAAGCGCCTCCATCTCAGCCGCAAGTTCACCAGTCTCGGCTTCGCTGTGCTTCTTGATATCTTTCATCTTCCCGATGATCTTGTCTCTAAACTTGTTCTGTTCTTTCAGAAGTTTACTCTTTTCACTGCTTTCTTCACCGACAAGTCTGCGTTCGAGATTTCGTTGTTCGGTCTCAATATTTCGTACCGTTAATTTTGAGTTTGAAGTTCTGTTTTCAATTAGTTGATATACTTCCTCCTGATCAGGTTCATTTGCAAAATATAGGGATACTTCCCTACAGGTTGCCAAATCGGCATAGTACCGCTTCTTGTCACTATTTAGCTTACCAAGCTCTTTTGCCTTATCATTTCGTAGTTTGTCTTCGTCATCTGTCTTCTCCAGCACGTCTTCCAGTTGACGTTGTAGCGATTGGAGCATGTCACTGGAAGTTTCAAGTTCTTTCTTTTCATTCTTTAGAAGCTCAATAATCTTATTTTCACTTTGCCAGTCGACATCCATATAGTTACGAATGCGGAGATGGTCTTCCAATTTCTTCTCCAGATTCTTATTATTATTTGATTCTGTTTCCACAGCTCTGATTCGCTGTTCAATTGTCCAAAGATCCTTTCGGGATTTTTCGATAAACTTTTCAAGGGCTTGAATCTTTTGCGCGTTGCTCCATCCGAGAACGTATTGGCGCCTGTCATGAATAGTTCTCCGGTCATCCTTTTCATGTCTTTTTCCTCCCGATTTAATTTGACCTTCTTTCGTGATCGCATCCGGGATTTTTTTAAAATCTTCAAACGAAACACACGAATAGTTATATCGGGTCACCAGTTCGTTGTAAAGCCATTCTTCAAACTCGGTATCTGGCTTAATTTCCAACTTGCTTACAACCGAGTCTTGCTTTACCATACCTATATTTCGGGACTTATGGCTTAGCTCATCCGCTTTGAAATACACGAGTCGTTGACGTTTCCCGTCTCTAGACTGAAGTGTTGTATTGTTTACATATGCGCTTACTCTGTTGTATAGATGAACTGGAACGATCATGCTCATACCATAGCTATGAAGTAACCGTTCAATGGCCCCTTCCCATTCCTGCTCCTCATCATGAACTTTCAATAACTCACCGATGAAGGGAATCTCGGATTCATCAATATTCAGATCTGCTGCTATCTGTTCCCGGATATTAATCATGTATTCCGGAATTTGATTCTTTCGCTTATTCAACGATTCAAGTTCCAGCACTTCGCTGTCGATTTGAAGTTTAAGATTCCTTTCCTCAGACTTGAGGCCATCCCTTTCCTCCACCAGTTTCTGTTGCCTGGTTTCTATTTCGGAGTGAAGTTGTGTTGCTCTTTTAAAATTCTGATAAAACTCATGTTCAGTATCAGCATTCGGTATGTTGCAAACCAGACATAATTTCTCATACTCTTCAGCTCTCGATAGTTTATTTTCCTTCAGGGATTCGTGTTCCTTTATTTCCCGATCAATTTCCTCCAGTCTCTTTCCCCCGTTATCATGAATATCTTGGCGTATTTGAAATTCCCTGCTTTTAAGTTGCTGAAGTGACTTCTCAACCAACTGCAATTGGTTTTCTGCCTGCAATAATAGATGCTCGCATTCTCTTAATTCATTTTCGAGAAGTTCCGCTTTTCTTTCAGCAAACCACCCCGGAATTAAAGCCATAATACGGTCAATTTCCTTTATGTTTTTTTCAAGCTGGCCATGTTGCACAGCGTTTTCAACAAGCGGTCTCAGAATGTCGATTTGCTCACGTGCTGTTACAACTGCCTGGTGCGCTTTGTTCAGGTCATCAAATCTCTTTTTCAGTTCATCGATCCGGGCTTTGACATCCGTTTTTTCAAGCATGTGATCGCGAACAAAGTCCGTCAGACTGCTAACAGCTTTCATTGATACAGTCTGATAGAACAGATCAATTGCCTTATCGCTGTTCATCCCGAAAAGATGCCTGAACCGATCGCTGTACTTACTGAAATTGTCATCAAACATTTCGATAGCAGCATCGGACTTCAGTTGCCTTCTCAATTCAGATATATCACTGAATGAAGAAAAATGCTCAGTGATCGACAACGGTCTATTAACTGATAGTAACAGGATTTTTTCTACTTTGTCCTCCTTCATCCAGAATACCTGAGCCAAACAGATTTCTTCAGCTAACGCTGCGTCCGAAAAATTTGCAAGTAGAATGCTATACGTATTGGGTTCCGGGCGTAGGTAGACTTCTTTTGGCGTATTGGTATATTCCAGCTTTTCTTTTTTATACTCTCCGCGAACGTACGATTTGAGTGATCGTTCCTTACTTTCCGCACCGGCTGCTTTGTTGAATGTAATTTTGTGGTGTGGCACCAGAAGAGATGTTAATGCATCAACCAACGTAGACTTACCCGATCCAATATCACCTGTAAGTAACGAATTACTTCCATCAGGGTGAATCCTCCAGATTTTGTGGTGAAAGGTTCCCCAATTCAGGACTTCCAGGTTCCGCAATCTAAACCCCGCAGCGACCTCATTTTCATTAATGGGTATATGCATCTCTTACAATATTATTTCCGTTCACTCGCGTATTCGCGAAGCCTTAAAAGCAACTCCTCAACCTTGTCAGCATCAATAAAGGCTTTAATAATTCTACGGACTTCGTAGCGATCCGTCTCATTCTCCAAAGGTCGAAGAAAACCTTCTTCAACTACCCGTTTGATCTGAGTTTCAATTTTCTCTGCCTGTTTGGCCTCGTCTGGCGATTCGTTAAGAAAAGGTTTTACTCGATCCATGATTTCCTGTTTCGTAATAATGGCTCTTGTCGATGTACCTGCAGCATCGTTTTCCAAAAGGAATTTCCGAAGTGCTAAACAGATCAATGTCAATTGAAAGCTCAGTTGACGCCTTTCAATCAGTCGAGGCATTTCAAAGCCAGGCTCAAAGTCCTGCTGCTTCAAAAAAGCATATCCCTCCGGCTTATCCAGGTGAAGGGAGAGCCCAAGTGGATTGAAGTATTTTCTCACATCGGCTTCGTGGTCAATAAGGTTCTCCCAAATATCTTTTTGTGATTCGAACACGATTCCCTTCAAGAGTGCTATGAGAGACATCGAATGGGGACTAGACATAATATCCTATCGATTAAAAATCAATTGAGGTAGTTTAATTTGAAACATCTTCCCTGACCGGTAGTTTTCGATGAGGAGTTCTTCCTCGACATCGGTGTTGACAAAATGTTTTCTTTCTTTCGAAGCAATCTGGTAGTAAACAACAATCTCAGAAACTCCACGGGTAACGCTATACCGTTCCGTTACTTCTTTCAAAGAAACTTGCTGTGTATGCTTCAGCATATGGGCAATGTTCTCCTTAAGTTCATTCGGATCAATATAAAACTGGTCAAAAAGAATATCAGAAATTTCACCCTCACCACCCGCTTCCTTCACGTTCGATTCAAACTTAACCTGGAACGGAGGAGTAAAAGGAACCCGGCCCATGAAAAAATGCCCTTTGTATACTCCATTTATTTCAAATTGGAGTTGATGTAGCCCAACATCGTCCTTGTTGTCAACAAGTATCCTTTCTATTTCTTCGATGCTGTTTAATATTCGTCTGCTTTCGAGAAGCGATTTTTGTTCTACAAATTTTCGAAGTTGCTCGATAAGACCATCGTTGGTTCTATTGACCTTGTCTCCCGCATCAATAAGATTATTTTTTATTCGATTGATAGTCGACTGTCCTTTCAGTTGTTCAATCTGGGGTAAAGCCATTATTGCCTTGATGAGGCTTTCTAATTCGGTTTGCTTCTGGTCGCTCATTAGAAATTCCCAGAAAGCACGAAAACTTTTCCCTTGATCGGTAGACCAGACATAATCCTGATCATTAAAGATGTCGTCCAAAAGCCTGCCTTTTGACACACTGCTTTTGATGATTCTTTCCCGAATCCCTCTGTCAAGGTCTCGGAAGTTCTGCTCAACTTGTCGAAAATCTGCCAGAAGACGCTTTGCAGTTTCTTCTGCGTATATATATCGCTCCTTTATTTTTGTATCATCAAAAACTTCAATGTCCCCTTGCTTAGCCCTTTGTATTTCTACTTCAATCTTCTTCCTTTGATTTTCTAGATCCTTGATACGTTCGTATAGATTTGTATTGGTTTTCAACACAAGCTCTTTGAGTATGGAGAAAAAATGAAGCAGCCTGGATTCTGTACCAACAAACTCCTGCTTATTTAGGTCATCCATCCATTTTAAAGCATTTTCCATCGCAGGGGTCAGATCAAAAATAGGTTCATCATCCTGCTCATAATGCCTCCTTAAAAAACCTTGCTGTGTCCATTTTAACAAATATTGCTTAGGCGTTAACGGGTACAGCAACTCTGCTCTATTGAGGGCATATAGATAATCTGCTAAAAGGGTCTCTAATCTATTTTCAGGATAAGAGATTTGACTTTGCTGTTTAAAGGAGAGATAAACAAAACTGATAATTAACGGTGCATGCTCTGCACGAATAAGCCGTACTGTAATATCATTTTTGAATAACCAATCAATTTTGTCATGAGTCATAAAAAACAACGATGAGTATACTTAAAATTATATACTATATCTATAAAAGGCAATTAATATAGCCATAAATTAAAATATTACTAGCCTAACAAATATAACAAAGCCCTCAAATCATGTATAGATATGCTTTAGTATGTTTTACCGATACCAACATCCAGCCTAAAACAATAAATACTTCATTTGATATAAAAATATATCAATTGCTACCCAAGTCCGTGAGCTACAAAGAGCATGTAATTCATTAACTATACAACCTGGAAAAAGACTAAATTTACGCCTTAGATACGAGACTTAAATTAAAAAGGGTATATATAGTTGATTAACTCAACGTAGTACTTTTGAAAAATCGAATTTTATTTTGGAAAATGATTCTACAGCAGCTTGTTTCATACTATCCCGAACCTGAGCGTAACGTTGAGTAGTCTTCATATCTGCATGTCCTAGTAGTTTCGACACAGTATAAAGATCGCCATTTGTTGATTGTAATATATTTGTTGCAAAGCTATGTCTTCCTGTATGGAAATGCATTTTCTTATCATCAAGCCCTGCAATTTTCGTCCACTTTTTAAGAGCATAAAGTACTCGTCTATGCGTTATATATTTTCCTGCTACAACCTCTTTCAATTTAGGAAAGATCAGAACATCGTCTAGATTCTGGTTATCCATCAACCTTACTTTTAGAATTTCAATTGCCTGATTCGACAAAGGAAAATATCCGACACCACCAGTCTTTCCTTGCCTAAAGTATATATACCATTCTTCATTAGTTCTCTGAATAATACTCGACCATGTAAGCGAACGAACATCTCCCCAACGTAATCCTGTGAAGCAAGCAAAAAAATAAGCTTGTTTAAATTGAGGTTCTATGTTGCAAGAAGCGCTTGCCAATGCCTGAAGTTGCTCAATTGTCCACGCGGTTGGCATCGTTTCTTTGTTCCTTAAGCGCTCACTTCTGGGTATAGAATGCCATGGGTTACGCGGAATAATTTGCTGACGTACTAATTCGTTTAACGCAACATTAATATTCCTCAAGTATGTCAATGCGGTATTTACGCTGACTGACCTCAGTAAGTATTGTTCAAAGGATTTCAACCACATTGCAGTCACTTGTGTAATAGAAAAACGTCTACCCTTTGTAAATTTTCTTAGCCAATTTATTGTCGTCCGGCGATGATGATTGACTCGCTTGGAATCCATAAAATCACTGAAGAACTGAACAAAGTCGTCTTCTCTCTTCTCCTTATCAACAAGGCCGTATTCCTCTATAAGCAATTGATACTCGCGTCTAGCACAAATCTCCTTGACAAGCCGTCTCTTCTCTTGATCCTCAACAGCAGGTTTTTCTTTGTTAACATAGATCTTAAGAAACTCATACCAGCGATTCCGATTATGGTATATATCCAAATAAAAAGACACTCGCCCATTTGCCAGTTTCTTTTCCCTCAATTTAACTGCCATAGTATTATAGTTTAGAAATATAATTTCCTTCCATGTGCTTAGAGACAAACCGAAATCATCCTCCGATTTACTTCTTCCATTTGCTATGACTATTTAAATATGCGGATGCTTCGTCTCTTAGCTCCCCTGTCGTTTTTACTTTTCCTTGTCGGAGCCAGGCCTCCAATTCATTTCGATAAAAATATAGTCTATTACCCTTCTTAAAGTGAGGAATCAATTTATTGGAGGTTTTCTCATAAAGGGTAGTAACCTTCAATTTAAGAAAAACTGCCGCCTCCTCTACAGAAAGTAAATTCTGTTCACTCGGTTTTCTTCGACCTATATTTTCAAGAACCTCCTCTATCGTTTCCCTTAGCAAATTTTTTAACTCCTCTTCCGTCATGTTTAATAAAATACTACGCTCCATGATTCCCGGCTTTTGTTAAGACAAATATCCTTCTGTCTCCGTTTTCTTTTGGGTTCATGAGAGTTACAAATGGAAAATGTAATGTCGTTGAATCTCCGCTGAGCTGTGCCTCAAACTAAAGAGGCTATATCTTTTTCTACCTTATGAACCATTTGCTGAAGTACCCTCTTCAATTCGAACAAATTGTGGTTATTTTGATAGCTCATGAATTTAGTCAGTCCTTGTCTTATCGTATTAGAGCTGTAGCCAGTAAGTAATTCGAATGCTCGTCCTGCATCTGTATCTGTCAAGTATTCGTCTCGCAAAAAGACTTTTACTGCCTGCAAGTAATATATCAGTAAGACAGTCTGCTCTCTATTCAATGAGGTCAGCTTATCATCCCCTTGACGTAAAAGCCCCTTGCGTTTTCTAAGTGATTCGCTCTTAGTCAAGGATTCATTCAACCTTTGTTTTTCCTTTAAGGAAATCCATTCCTGTATAGTTACCGAAGTGTTCTCTGATAAAATTTCCCCTTTGTATTTACGTATCACCAAATGAAGGAACCGTGAGAAGTTTGTCAGTTTATTTTCATAGTGATTCTCCAATTGATAGTCTAAGCACAAATCCAATTTCATCAAATCCGTATGCTTAAGTAAGTACGCAAAAAATTTATCGTATGACTTATGCTGTTGCTTGATATAAAGCGGCATCAACGTATCATAATAAACAGGACACAGCTCATTCCTCTTATTGGGGTTTCGTCTATTAATCTTGCCTTGTTTTATGCTGGGATGCTCCCGAAGAATTTCTTCTATACTCTTGCCTTTATACTGACTCAGTAAATCTTCTTCGAAAAGATGACTTTGTCCTTCATTTTCTAGTGTATCCAATACGAGCGGTTCGTATTGATTCTTATAAAACTGAACCGATTGGCAATCCTTTTCTTGAGATCCAATAAAACTCAGGAGTACGTCAAAATTTGGATCAGAATCCATCGTATTTGAGCTTTAGTAAAATCGCCTAAACGTTATTAAAGAAAACTACTAATTGTGACGAATCAATTCCCTAATCGTAAAGATTACGTGAAAATCCACATTGCAATTCGAAGGCAACATTTCGTAAAAGAGATAGTGGCAAGTTTGTAGTCGACACTTGGCTAAGAATTAAGCACCGCAACACAAATTTATCGACTATGTCAAGGTTGATTTGGACTATTAACCACTCGCATTTCAGTGTAAATCACTCAGGTCGTACCTAACTTCAGCCTATCAATAGTTACTTTTTTTGAAGAAAACCTCGAAAATTTTATACAGAAAAACAACTCCGTATTCTTACTGATACCAGACAATTGCCGCTCTTTGCCCAAGACTATCATTAATTCAAGAGTCAAATATTGATTTAACCGTTTGCTTTCTAAGCTACAAAATACAAATCACTGATATTCTGAAGATTAACATTAAATCCAGCAACATTTGGTTCGAAATTTTGCCACTCAGGTCGACTTTAAAAGTGGACATTGAAGCAATTCGTGTCCACTTTTTTTATGCCTATATACTTCAAAGCAACTCCGGCTTCAGCGTTGAAACTTTTTTCAGCATTTATATCTCGCCACCGGAACAATAAAACTTTAGACCTCAGTCAAGTATAAACCTTCAATTGAGAGTAATTTAAAGTAACGATAATTATATCTACTTTTCAGAAAATTCGAATCAATGATCTCAGTTGTTATTCCCGTTTACATGGGAAGGGACTTTATGGTTGAGTTACATCAACGTTTAGTGAGTACGTTGGAGAAAATCTCTGTTGATTTTGAAATTATCCTGGTCAACGATCAGTGTCCTCAAAACTCATGGGAGTTGATAAGTAAAATTGCTTTGCAGGACAAAAGAGTGAAAGGTATCAACCTATCTCGAAATTTTGGACAACACTACGCAATTACTGCTGGGCTAAGTATGGCAAGCGGTGAATGGATTGTGGTTATGGATTGCGACCTACAAGACCAACCTGAAGAGATTGCAAGACTATATGCAGAAGTGAAACGAGGCGATTATCAGATCATCTTTGCCCAACGGGAAGAGAGAAGAGATACTTTTTTTAAAAGGCTATCGTCTAAAGTGTTTTATTCTTGCTTCGGGTATTTAACGGAGACAAAGCAAGACAGCTCTATTGCAAACTTTGGTATATATCACCGTAAGGCTATACAAGCTGTTTTGGACATGAAGGATCAGATTCGCTACTTTCCTGCCATGATACAATGGGTAGGCTTTGCAAAAAAAGCAATACGGGTTGAGCACAGTGAGCGCAAATATGGTCAAACCAGTTATTCATGGAGTAAACTGATCAAGCTTGCCATGAACACGATTATATCTTTTTCAGACAAACCGCTGCGGCTTACCATAAAACTTGGCTTTTTAATTTCGGTGATTTCTGCTTTGATGGGGTTTTACACACTCTTTAACTATATAGCAGGAGGAATAACGGTAGTCGGATATACTAGTTTAATTATATCGATATGGTTCCTTTGTGGCCTGATCATTATGATTCTAGGTATGCTTGGACTTTACCTGGGAAAGTCGTTTGATAAGATCAAAGACAGACCTCTATTTATCGTTAAAGATACCATTAACATTCAGTAATATGGTTACCCTTTTATTGATGACCTATAAAGGGTATAAGGTTTTGGAACACCTTATTGAACAGGATTTACACCGTATTCTTGATGCTGTAATTATTGGGGAAGACAAGGCTACCGAGAACGACTACTCAAATGAAATAATTGCACTCTGCGAAAAACATACCATCAAGTTCTTTCGAAGAAAGGAAGACTATACAATTGACAGCAAATATAGTTTAGCTATCTCCTGGCGTTGGTTAATACCAACTGAAAATACAGAACTCATTGTACTACACGATTCTCTTCTCCCTAAGTACAGAGGCTTTGCCCCTTTAGTAAATCAGTTAATCAACGGGGAGAAAAAGATTGGACTAACAGCAATAAAGGCATCTGATCAATACGACCGCGGTCCCGTTATCATGCAACAATCTGTAGACATTCAATATCCTATCAAGATCAAAGATGCGATTGAAATCATTTCTGACCTATATTCATCTATAACCGCCGATATATTCAGAGCTGTAGCGAACGAAAGTGAACTTGTTTTCATACCTCAGGATGAATCTCAAGCCTCGTATAGCTTATGGAGAGACGAAGAGGACTACCATATTGACTGGACTCAGGATTCAGCCGACATTGTGCGGTTTATACATGCTGTTGGTTACCCGTATTTAGGTGCGTCTACTCTGATGGAAGACAAAAAAATTCGGATATACCATGCCGAAGTGTACCCGGATGTACATATAGTGAACAGAGATTCCGGTAAAATTATTTTCATTGATAACGACAGACCTGTTGTGGTTTGTGGCACAGGGTTAATCAAAATATTGGATGCGCGCCTAGACGGCACAGGCGCAAGTATATTCCCTCTCAACAAATTCAGACTAAGATTCAAATGAAAATACCGTTTAACAAGCCAGCCTTTGTTGGTAATGAGTTAGAGTATATTAAGCAGGCCATCCAAATAGGTCAGATATCCGGCAACGGCCACTTTACAAAAAAGTGTCATCATTTTTTTGAAGAGAAATTTTCGAGTAAGTGCCTATTAACAACTTCATGTACAGATGCACTGGAAATGTGCTCCCTCCTATTAGATATACAGCCCGGAGACGAAGTGATAATCCCCTCCTATACATTTGTATCAACTGCTAACGCTTTTGTTCTTCGTGGAGCGAAAATAGTATTTGCTGATAGTCAGCCCGATCATCCTAATATGGATGCTGAATCAATCGAACAGTTAATCTCCCCACGCACAAGAGCCATCGTTGTTGTACACTATGCTGGTATTGCTTGTGACATGGATAAAATTATGTCACTTGCACAACGCTATAATTTATTTGTTGTGGAAGACGCTGCCCAGGCAATTGACAGTTACTATAAAGGTAAACCCCTTGGAACTATCGGACATCTTGCTGCCTTTTCTTTTCACGAGACCAAGAATGTAATTTCAGGTGAAGGCGGATTATTGGTTATCAATGACAAGCAGTTTGAAAAACGCGCCGAAATACTTTGGGAAAAAGGCACCAATAGAACGGCATTCTTTAAAGGCGAAGTAGATAAATATGGATGGGTTGATGTTGGAAGTTCTTTCCTACCGTCCGATCTGATTGCGGCTTTCCTGTATGCTCAACTTGAAAAGATGGATGTAATTCAGTCCAAAAGGAAATTGATCTGGGATACGTACTTCGAAAACCTTCTTCCGCTAAAAGAACAAGGGCATATCAAATTCCCCGTAATACCTGCGTATGCGACTAACAATGCACACATGTTCTATATCCTTTGTAAGGATGTAGATACACGTGACAAACTAATAGCACACCTGAAAAAGCACGATATACTTTCTGTTTTCCATTACTTGTCACTTCACAAATCTCCGTTTTACGCATCTCGTCATGATGGACGTGAACTGTATTGGAGTGACTTCTATAGCGATCGACTGGTGCGACTCCCCTTCTATTTTGAACTTTCTCCTGACGATCAGAAAAAAATATTAAACACAATACAAGGGTTCTTTAACTAGGCTCCGTCACAGTTTACCTCTAATAACTGAGTAAACTTTCAGATTAATAGCAGGTGCATCATACAACGGTTCTAAATAGCGCTTCTTATCATCTGGTAACGAATAGTTATAGTTCGTTAGAACATACTCGATATTGAAGTCCTTGATAAACTTTTGCTGAAGAGTAGCTATATTTTCAGGGCTGTAACTTGGCTGCTTTTCAAGATAGCGATAGAACAATGCATTTTTTATTTGTTCTTTTTCATTTGCAAAATGAATACTGCTGCTGTCAAGAGGAATATCTAAAATCGACAACGATATAGTATGAAAACTATCTCTATTGACAAACTGCTGCAACTTCATATCCAACGCTCCAAATGGCAATGCTTTGGTTGCCCAATTTGTATCTGAAGAAAAGAAAACGCCAACTGGATTTTTTACTTTTGACGAAAATAACTCGACACATTCCTGAACGGAGCTTTCTGTAACAGATACTGAATTTGTCAGAGCTTTTCGCTCTGCGACATCCTTAAGCAAACCAATAACAGGTAGCAACAATATAGTGGCTAGTATGCTATTCCTATACATTTTATTATTTGCGTTCCTAACTATATCACATCCTATAGCAATAAGAAAGCACGTTATAAACGGAATAAATGTATTTGAGAATAGTTGAACACTGTTTGCATTTCTATGAAAAAGACCCCAAGGTATAACGAATGCAAAAAAAGTGACTGCCAGTGTAAGCAGTACATCACGTACCTTCTTAAAACCATACTGCCGGGCAGTAAATAACAATACCAAAAATATTGGCAGATATAAAAGAAAGACCTGAATAACTGTGCCGCCTACTACGTTGATAAATGTTTTTATATAGGTTGCTGATGTATACTCGTGATAATCAAAAGACCAATCACCTCCGGCATCTGATTGACCCGTTTTGTAGAAAATCGCGATGAACAAAACTATTACTATTGCTTTTGAAGCAATTTCCCATTTAAAAAAGTCTTTCCTGAATAGCTCGTTTACGAAGAAGAGAAAAAGAACAAAAAAAACGCCCGGTGCAGATGATACATTAATGATCGGCAACGCGAGTAAAACCGATACAATGAATTTACTTCGAAAAGTATTGGATTCCCTATAGAGTAGAATTACGATAATGACCATCCAATATATGGGAAACAGCTTTGAGTAATTTAGGCTATGTCTGGCAAAGACATCTGCAGTTTGCAGAAATGGTATATTTATAATCGCACCCCAAAAAATACCAGTTGCAAATACCAGCAACCATGCTATAACTTTACTATAGAAAGTGACACCAAACCAGGTTTCAATTAAAGCAACTAACCCCAGCCATACCCCGGCTATACCTATAGTATAGGAACTAAGGATCATCAGTTCCACTGCATTTTGACGCGTCACATAAATCAATAACGAGTTAATCCAAATATCTACATAGTGGTAAGGAACTACGTTATGCTCAAAAAATATATAATCAAACTCAGCATTCTCTATCCCGGTTTCGAGTAAATATTTGGACAGCTTAGCATAAAAAACATAGTCGTTGTACACAGGCTCAATAAAATAACCGCCGGCATCCATAAACACAGTGCGGTATATAATAATTACCAGGGATATGACTGATAATTCCAACAGTCTTTTTACAAGAAAAGGGATTGTTATACTACCCTGTATCCCTGTAAGGGTCAATTGACGAATAAGACGATTATCCCACCACAGGAACACACCAATTAATATAAAACCCAAAAGAACAGTGGCTCCGCTGGATACTATAAGTGCAAAAAGCGTTATAATTAAAAAGAACCCTATTAAAAAAATCTTAAAAACTCCACTATAACTCTGTTCAACTTTGAAACGTAAAATCCGTGAAGCACCAAAACCAATCGACAAACTTATCGATAAGAAGACGACAACATAAAGTACATTTTTTAAAATCAGCTCAAACATCATTTCTTTCTGAATTCAATCTATACCTCTTTAATATATCTATTCGAATTTACCTTTATGCGCTAACACCTTTTTCTGGCAATAACCAGACAACTTCCTCCCAGGTGAATCACCTTACCATTTCTTATTCTGGATATTTCGAAGTCCCAAATATAGTTTAGTATTTTACCGATCAGGCCTCCGCTTTTGTGCTCCTTCTTATGCTTATCCAAATTACCGGAGTTCTTGTGCAGCCCGAGTCTGCTAGGTAGTGTACGAAACAAAAATACTGCTATAGGGAGAATCGAGAATATATACGAGGAGTACTCAACATGAAAGCCAACCGACTGCAACTTCCTTTTTAGTTCATTTGTGGTATACCGTCTAAAATGACCGGCATCCACATCTTCGTTAGACCATAAGGCATTAAAAGCAGGCACCGTTATAAAAACAAAGCCACCATCTCTTAAATATGAATAGACGCTTTTCAAAAAATCAACATCATGCTCAATGTGCTCAACAACGTCAAATAACCCTATTGCAGGAATGCTAGCCTTTATTAGCGAAGCGTTTTCAAGCGTTGAGCAGATTACATGATTTAGGCCTCGCTTTTTTGCATTGATACACCCCTGAATTCCCGGCTCGATCAACACCGTTGAGATACCTTTTTCTTCTAATCCCTTTGCAACAAAACCATTTCCTCCCCCGATATCAAAGAATATATAGTTGGCGCAGTACTTCATCACGCCTTCGATGATGCAATTATTACGATGTTTAAACCAGAAACTGTTTTCTTCTACCTGAAAGTAATCATCATTGCCACTTTCAGGATACGAAACTCTGCTTTGCTCTCTTGAATAAAAAATACCGTCCTTATGAATGAGGCCGCTCGCATGGTCTTGAAGGTTCATTACTTGTTCAATAAAATCGGGCTACGGAATCTTTTTGAAATTGAAGAATTAAGATTTCTAATGGGAGAAAGTAATCACTAAAAATTAGTCATTTACTCATCCAAATATCGCTAAATGAGTGGCATTTTTAAATCCAGACATAAGGTTAGATCTCTTGTTAACTTAATTTTTAAATATCTTTTGAGAGTCACAATTACGAATCACTAGATCACTGACTAACAACAATTTATAAAATAATTAACAAGTAAAACCCAAAATGAAGTTCTGGATTTCAATGTTTAATCTTACATTTGCGCAAAATAAAGCCTTCGAATCTCTAGATTTGAAGGCTTTTAAGTTTAATAAACTCTCCTACCATAACTTCAGGCGATAAATGAACCCAATGTATATCGCTTCCTGATTGTTATATAATGTGCTGGTAATTATCTTACCTCCTTTCGTTTGTTGACGTGAATAGTATGCAAGAATTTCTTAAAAATCTGGTTGGTAAACTTCGTGACTTCTACACACTGCTGTTGCAAAAGATGCAGCCTGCTATTCAGTTTGTCAGGATTCGATTTAACAAGATCCGTGAGTATTACAGAACGCACCCCAAGGCACGCAGATGGTCGATCTTTGGTGCTATTGTTTTAGGTCCACCGCTCGCCCTGATGATCTTTGTGTGGGTTCAGATCCCGAGCAAACGCACCCTGCGGAAAATTCAAAACCAGGTGGCTTCTGAAATTTATAGTGCTGACAGTGTGCTGCTTGGCCGTTACTATATACAAGACCGCACTGAAATCAAATTTGAAGAGATCTCTCCGGAGGTAATCGATGCACTCATTGCTACCGAAGACGTGCGCTTCTACGAACACAGTGGTGTCGACTTTGAAAGTTTGGGACGGGTGTTTATCAAGTCGATCCTCATGCAGGAAGAATCAGCCGGTGGTGGTAGTACCATTACGCAACAACTTGCCAAGAACCTGTATCCGCGAAAGCGCTACTGGGTTTTCTCGATGCTTATTAACAAGTCGCGCGAGTTGGTAACGGCACAACGACTCGAAGATCTGTACTCCAAGAAAGATCTCATTACGCTATATCTTAATACTATACCCTTTGCTGATCAGACCTTTGGTATTGAAGCTGCGGCTAAACGTTTCTTCTCCTGCTCAGCAAAAGATCTAACAGTCAATCAGGCGGCTGTATTGGTGGGGATGCTCAAGGCAACCAACTCGTATAACCCGCGTCTTTTTCCGGAGCGATCGCTCACACGCAGAAATGTAGTGCTTTCGCAAATGAACAAGTACAACTATATCTCGAAAGAGGAGCTTGATTCATTAAAGAAAGAAGCACTCGGGTTAAAGTATAATAGTATTTCTCACCACCAGGGACTCGCCCCCTATTTCCGCGAGTACGTTAAGGCTGAACTCATGACGTGGTGCAAGAACAATACAAAACCAGACGGTTCTCCGTACAATATATATACCGATGGCTTGAAGATATATACCACTATAGATTCAAGATTACAGGAGTATGCTGAAAAGGCTGTTGCCCAGCACATGACGGATGTTCAAAAGCAATTCTTTGATCACTGGCGAAAAGAAAATCCATGGCAGAAAAATGAAGAAGTGATCCAGGATGCAATCCACCGATGTGACCGCTATCAACGTATGAAAGAAAAGGGCATGTCGGAGGAAGAGATACTCGATGAATTACAGAAGCCTGTGCCGATGCGTGTGTTTTCGTGGGAAGGTGAAAAGGTAGTAAAGATGAGCCCTATTGACTCGATCAAGCATCACATCCAATTTCTCAATGCAGGTCTCCTCGCAATGGATCCGAAAACAGGACAGATCAAAGCATGGGTTGGTGGCATTGATCACGATTTCTTTCAATACGATCACGTAAAGGTTTCAACTAAACGCCAGGTGGGTTCTACTTTCAAACCTATTGTATATGCGATGGCAATTGAGAAAGGATTTGAACCGTGTGATTTTATATCTGCCGAACGTAAAACCTATATTGATGAAGAAGGTGACAAGTGGACACCGCGCAATACTCAAAACGATTACCAGGTAAAATATAGCATGCGGGGTGCACTCGCATACTCTGTAAATACAGTATCTGTAAAGCTGATCGAGATGGCGGGCGTTGACAGTACAATTGCATTGTCCCGGAAGATGGGCGTAATCAGTGAGATGAAACATGTACCTTCTGTTGCATTGGGTTCTTCCTCGGTATCGCTTACTGAAATGACAACTGCATATGCTTGTCTCGCGAACGAAGGTGTTACAGTCCTTCCCTATCACATCACCGCTATAAAAGATTTATACGGTAATGTCTATGATAACTTCAAACCTAATACAAAAGGTATACGCGCTGTCTCAAAAGAAGCTGCATTGCTGGTGAGACAAATGTTACAGACCGTTGTACACGAAGGTACTGCATCGCGACTGCGCTGGAAGTATGGTGTACTTAACGACGTTGCGGGCAAGACCGGAACTACGCAGGCGAATGCTGACGGATGGTTTATGGCGATGACTCCAAATTTGGTAGTAGGAACATGGGCCGGTGCGGATGATCCGCGTATACACTTCAGAAGTACAGAACTCGGACAAGGCTCCAGTACAGCACTACCAATGTTCGGTTACTTTATGAGACAGGTGAACGAGGATAAACGTTTTGAAGATATATCAAAAGCCAAGTTTCCGAATTTACCATACGACCTGCAACGCAGACTAAATTGTGACCTGTACGAACTGGATGATGCACTGCTGGCAGAATTGAAAATCATGGTATCAAAACAGGATTCCATTCGACAAGCCGATACACTTTCGGCCCTGAAAGAATCGTTCATGGAAAAACTCTATAAGCGCAAGATGAGAAAGTTACAGGCGAGTCAACCAAACGACAGTACCTCGAATGATCTGCGGAACCTGGAGAATTTGGGAGGATAGTTGGTTGCTGGCTGCTGGTAACTGGCTTCAGGATAAATGGGCGTAGGCGAAACGTTATTCGTTATTGGTTGTTCGTTATCCGTTTAATGCATACTCTCCTGCCTAGGAATATATTCTGGATATAGAGTCAGTATATTACAAGTATATTCGCTGGTAATATTCTGTAGTCCTTTACGATCAAGTATAGCATATAGCTCATCCTAATTTAACGATTAACGATTAACGGATAACGATTAACGATTAACGACTACCCCAAGGCAACTCATCCAGCAACAGAAGCCTGCAGCCAGCAGCCCTGCTACCGATTCCCCATCACAAACCGCATCACGGGATAGTTGAAGATCACGAGGGCAACTACAATAAGAAAGTATCCCGTTAGCTGAATAGCGTTTACGGTTTCTCCGAATACAACAAAGGCAACTGAAAAATTTATCAACGGGTTGACATACATTAGTATACCGATGGTCGCTGAGTTGATACGGTTAAGAGCGAATAAATTCAGGAACAACGGTAGCACTGTAAATACAATAGCAATCACCATTATGAGACTATAGAATTTAGCCGTTGTTGGAATCTCGGTGATCAGTTGACTATAGAATATATTCAGGATCAGGAATGAAAATAACACCTGTATACCGAGTATAATGATTCTGTCAAAGCCCTGGTTCCTTCGCTGCGAGATCAGATATAGTGCATACGTAATGGCTGTCAGGAAGCTATAGCCTAGCTCCAGCGCAGAGTTTAATCCCATCACCACACAGCTCAGTGTACACAACGCTACGGCTACCCACTGCAGGCTCGACATCTTCTCTTGAATCAACACATATCCCAGAACAGCAGTAATTACAGGACAGATCAAATACGAGAACGATGCTGTCTTGATGTTAATATGATTTACTATATAAATAAACGTTAGCCAATTTACCGTCAGCAATACACCACCCGCTAATGTCAGCAGGATAACATTGCGTTTCTTTTCGGGAGTGAATGAACGAAGGAACGTAAGGTCTTTCCGTATATCATTACGTTTGAATCCGAATATAATTACCAACAATACCAGCGTTGAGAACAATATCCGGAAATACAATATCTCGCCGGCAGAGTATTCCTTCAACGCCCGTAACGGAATTGAAAAAAATCCCCAGGTTACAAATGCACTGATAGCCGCCAGGTAATGCTTTCTGTTATCCATGAGGGGCGAATATAGAGATTAAAGTAAACGGTAAAAAAGCTTTATCGTTGTACATTATTGCAAACGTTTTTACATTTAAAAAATCATTATTAAAAACTTACTTGCTGCCTATATGGTTCGCTATTCGGTAATATTATTAACAAGTCTGCTTCTCGTGTCGTGTACGCAGAAGAAAGAATCAGTCGTTATAACACCCGAGAATATTCGTGAAGTGCTGACTGAGTACGGTAAAGAAAATCCGGAGAATGAAGTGATCATCGAGACGAAGATGGGCACCATCAAGCTTCGCCTGTTTGACGATACACCGCTTCATCGCGCTAACTTTGTCAAGCTTATCAAGGAAGGATATTATGATGACGCTGATTTTTACCGCATCGCTTATGAGTTTATGATACAGGGCGGTGATCTTAAAAAGAAATTGAATTACCGTATACCTTCTGAGTTCAACCCAAAGTACTATCATAAAAAGGGCGCACTCTCCATGGCGCGGGTTGATGAGAATAATCCGAACCTTGAATCCTCTGCTGCTGAATTCTTTATTGTACATGGTACGCGCTATGCCGATGAGGACATCGATATAGAAGCGCGTAACCTTGGTATACAAGTAACGCCCGAACAACGTGAAGCCTATCGAACGGTAGGTGGCTATATGACGTTGGATGGCCGCTATACTGTATTTGGTGAAGTTACCGAAGGCCTTGATGTTGTTGACAAGATCGCCAGCGAGAAAGTTTTCAACACTGACCAGCCATTACGCAAAATTCCTTTCACAATTCGCGTGGTGGAATCTAAGTAAACGGACTAATCCACGAAATGACACGGCATTTTTCTTTTACAGTATAAAAAATTACAGCATCTTCGCGACACAATTTTTACATCATGAGCCAAGCAACTGACATCGCATCCCTCAAAAAGATAAGTTCACAAATCCGCAGAGATATTGTCCGCATGGTACATAGCTGCCAGTCGGGCCACCCGGGCGGTTCATTAGGCTGCACGGATTTTTTCGTTGCCCTGTATTTCAAACTACTGAAGCACGATCCGAAGTTCAATATGAACGGTGTTGGTGAAGATCTTTTCTTTTTATCGAATGGTCACATTTCTCCAGTGTTCTATGCATCGCTGGCAAGATCCGGATACTTTGATGTAAAAGAGCTTGCTACATTCCGTAAGCTTGATTCACGTTTACAAGGTCACCCCGCTACACATGAGCATCTGCCTGGTATTCGTATTGCTTCCGGCTCACTCGGACAAGGACTTTCGGTTGCATCCGGTGCTGCGCAAGTAAAGAAGCTCAACAAAGATGATCGCTTTGTATATGTATTGATGGGTGATGGTGAATTGCAGGAAGGACAAGTATGGGAAGCTGCTATGTATGCAGGTCACAATAAATTGGACAACGTGATTGCTACGGTTGACTATAACGGTCAGCAGATCGATGGTCCTGTAGATAAAATATTATCGTTGCTCAACCTCCGTGCGAAATGGGAATCTTTCGGATGGATCGTGCAGGAGTTCAATGGTAACGTTATGGAAGAAGTTATAGCCGGTTTGGAGAACGCGCAAAAGCTTGCCAAACAAGGTAAACCTGTAATGAACCTGATGAAAACTGAAATGGGCTTTGGGGTTGACTACATGGTAGGTTCACACAAGTGGCACGGGGTTGCTCCTAATGATGATGAGCTCGCGAAAGCACTCGCACAACTCGAAGAAACGCTTGGCGATTACTAGTCGCTATATATAGGCTTAAAAAAAATGCCGGGCACTTTTGTCCGGCATTTTTTTTCGTTAATCGTTAATCGTTATTCGTTATCCGTTATTGGTTAATCGCTATTGGATGTGATGCGTTCAATCCTTTAAAAATAAAATCAAGGTATACTACACCCACTCACGACAACTTATAACTAATAACGTATAACGGCTACCGGATAACTCCCCGAATGAGTGTCATCATTCCCTCCGGATTCACACCGATCCAGAATAAAGATAATACCAGTATAGCCATCGTAACGCTGCTGACTATATATACCAGTGGATGTAATTCCTGCGAAGTACGTGCGACTTGTTTTTGATCGAACATGATTGCGATCAGTTTGATATAATAATATAGTCCGATGACGCTGTTGATGACAAGGATAATTACCAGCAGCCAGCGGTGAGTCTGGATGCCTGCTGCGAGTACATAAAACTTTCCGACAAAGCCTGCTGTAAGCGGTATACCAGCCAGCGACAGCAGCATGGCACTAAATACAATCGCTGTCAATGGACGCTTCCAAAGCAGACCGCGATAATCTTCAAGTAATTCAGCATCGCGTTCTTTATCAGAAAGTGTAGCGAGTATACCGAAGGCTCCGAGGGTTGTGATGAAATACGCTACAAGGTAAAAGATCACCGCTTCCATGCCGAGCTTCTCTCCTGCCAGAAATGCTACCAACAAATAACCAAGGTGCGCTATAGATGAATATGCGAGCAGTCGCTTCACATTATTCTGCCGAAGCGCGAGTATATTTCCAATGAACATCGATGCTATAGCCAGTATTGTAAACACCAGCATAAACGTTGTATACTGGTAGCCATTCAAGGTATTGAAGAAACGTACCAGCAATGCTACCATGCCGCCTTTTGAGACGGTCGCGATGAAGGCAGTTACCGGAGCCGGTGAACCTTCATATACATCCGGTGTCCACATGTGAAAGGGTACTATACCGAGTTTAAATCCAACGCCAACGATCATCATGCCGAAGCCTGCAACAACAATCATAGGCATGTCCCGGGCTTGTGTGATCCAGGCTGCAATGCCGGCAAACTCCATCGATCCGGTGGCAGCATATACCAGCGCCATACCAAACAACAGAAATGCGGAAGAGAACGCAGCAAGAATGAGATACTTTATACCGGCTTCGTCAGAACGCTCGCGCTTGCGCAGATAGGCAATCAATGCATAGAGTGACACGCTGAGTATTTCAAGTCCGAGAAAGAGTGATGCAAAATGTTTACTGATCACCAGTATAGCAGCCCCCAATGCAGCGAGTATAATCAATATATAGTATTCCTCCTTGCGCTCTTCACGTTGTTCGAAGTAAGCGTACGATATCAATACAACAACCAGCGTTGTGAGCAGGATCAGTCCTATATTAAAAATACCAAAGCCGTCAATGATCAACAACGGCTCTACCGGCTGAAGGTGTTTGATGCTATAGGTGGTCAGGAAAAAGAAATCAACCAGCAGCGACACCACCGTGATCACAAAAATTACTTTGTGATTCCGTTTGATAGAGATCGAGAAAAAGATCAGGATTGCTGCACTGGACAGTATCCACAACGGAATAAGACTCATAATATCATTCATGTTCATGGCTTCCTCCTTCCTCTATAGTAGATACAGATGTATATTTTACATGGTCGTTTTGTGTATCGCGATGGATAGCAGCATGATTCTTCGCATGCATGCTATTGGCAACGGCAGGCCTGGCAGTATTGATCACCTGTTGTGGAAACAGTCCCAGCCAGATAATAACAACACACAGCGGCACCAGTATAAATTTCTCCCGCAGTGAGAGATCGGTCATGCTATGTCCTTCTATATTCTTGCCTAAAAATACTTTCTGCATAATGCGAAGTGAGTAAGCCGTAGCGAACACCAGCCCTGCCGTTGCAAGGATGGTCAGCAATTGGTTTGCCTGCCACGCGCCAACCAGCGTCATGAATTCAGCAATAAAATTTCCGAGGCCTGGTAAACCCAGCGATGCCATAACAAATACCATCGCCACGGTGCCCATGAAAGGCACCTTCTTCCACATTCCTCCCATGCGAAGTATATCACGGGTATGGATGCGTTCGTAAAGTACACCGGCTATAACGAACAACGCTCCGGTACTGATTCCGTGCGTGATCATTTGCATCACCACACCTTGCATGGCCAACTCATTGAAGGCAAATACACCGAGCATGATAAAGCCCATGTGACTCACACTGGTATAGGCGACCAGTCGTTTGAAATCCGTTTGTGAATACGCCTGCATGGCGCCATAAATTATGCCGACAACGCCCAGCAACATAGCAACGGGTGCTATACTTGCTGATGCCTGTGGAAATATAGGGAGTACAAAACGTATCAAACCGTAGGCACCGGTTTTGAGAAGTAAACCCGCCAGTAACAAACTCCCGGCTGTTGGTGCTTCGGTGTGGGCATCGGGCAACCACGTATGCAAGGGGACAACCGGTAACTTTACAATGAAGGCGATCAGAAAACCGAACATTAGCCACCGTCCTGTCTCAGGCGACAGCGTAGTGCCCAGTACCGCGAAGTAGTCAAAGCTATAAATGCCGGTTTGTTCACCATGAATGAAATATAGTGCGAGTATGGAAAGCAACATCAGTAATCCACTCGCCTGTGTAAAGATGAAGAATTTATAGGCTGCGTATTGTCTATTCTCATGTCCCCAGATGCCAATGAGAAAGTACATGGGTATCAACATCACTTCCCAGAAGAAGTAGAACAGGAATAAATCCATCGTTAAGAATACACCGGTAATGCCGGCCAGTACCCATAACAGGTTGAAGTGAAAAAAGCCTACGCGGTATTGAATCTCTTTCCAGGAGACAACAACCGCCAGTATACCGAGGAAAAACGTGAGTGCAAGCATCAGTAAACTTAAACCATCCATCGCCAGGTGAAATGCTATACCGAAACTCGGAATCCAGGGTATATATAGATCGCGTAGCCATGAATCCGTCAGCGTCATGGAAAATCCTTCATCAATCCATATCGAGAGGATGATAGCAAATGCACTGGTAACGGTGATCAACGCAAACCAGCGGCACGCTGCATGATTTAACCTTGCCAGAAATCCGGCAGCTATACCACCTGTCATGAGTAATACGATCAAGAATGCGAGCAGCATACGCAGAGCCTTTAAGGTTGAACAAACAGACTAATCGTGAGGATGAGAATCGCTCCCACCACAATACTCATCACATACCAGCGCAGTATACCATTCTGTGTTTTTACAAAAGCGCTGTTAAAATACTCGGTGATCTGCACCAGCCCGGTATAGAACTGGTCGATGACATCATTCTTGTTGATGCGCGACAGAAAAACAAAAGGTCGCACAAACACCAAATTATACAGTGCATCAAAGTCCCAACCCCGAAACCAGAACTGGTGTAACTCAAACGTTGAACTCTTGATTTCATCCGAAAGCTGTGGCTGTTTTACATAGAGTATATAGGCAAAATATACTCCGCCCAATGCCAGTGCAGCCGTGATAAGCTGGATGGTCCACTCGGTCGTTTCGATTCCTTCTTTTAGCGAGACGGCCGGTAACAATGGTGACAGGTAATCAGAGAATAAGGTAAAATGTCCTAATGTGTGTGGAAGCTCGATGAAACCTCCCGCGAGCGACAACGCTGCCAATATCATCAACGGTATGGTTATACGCATGCCGGGCACATGACTGATCTTCGTTTTTGCTTCACCGAAAAACGTGATGAACACCATACGAAACGTATAGATCGCAGTAACAACCGCACCGGTTAACGCAGCCAGAAAGAACCACAGGTTTCCCTTCTCACCTGCCCACGCCAGCCACAAGATCTGATCTTTACTATAGAAGCCTGCGGTAATGAAAGGCAAAGCCGCCAGCGATGCTGCGCCTATGAGAAATGTCCAATAGATCACAGGTAATTTATTCTTGAGTCCGCCCATGCGGAACATATCGTGTTCATGATGCAACGCCATAATAATGGCACCGGCCGCGAGGAATAGTAGTGCCTTAAAGAAAGCGTGGATCATAAAATGAAATATAGCGGCCGACCATGCTCCTACGCCCATCGCCAGAAACATATACCCGATCTGACTGATGGTAGAATATGCCAACACACGTTTAAGATCAAACTGCGTTAACGCACTAAAGCCAGCTATTAAAAGTGTAACGGCTCCGATTATACCAACCCAAAGCTGCGCGAGCGGTGCAAGCTCGTATACTATATGCATGCGTGTGATCAGATATACTCCTGCTGTTACCATCGTGGCAGCATGAATGAGTGCACTTACCGGAGAGGGGCCTGCCATCGCATCGGGTAGCCATGTTTGTAACGGGAGTTGTGCAGATTTACCTACCGCTCCTCCCAATAGCAGGAATCCGATCACGACCGCTATCGATGCACCGGTTGTCCAGATCAACGGAGCCTGCGCAAGTATATCTTGTATATTGAGTGTGTGAAAAACAGTGAACAGCAGGAACAAACCAATCGCCATCGCTGTATCGCCCACACGTGTGATGATAAAAGCTTTGCGTGCGGCATAACCGTTCTTTTCTTCGGTATACCAGAAGCCAATTAATAAATAGCTGCAAAGTCCCACGCCTTCCCAACCTAAATATAGCAATACAAGATTGTCGGCCAGTACCAGGATGAGCATGGAGCATACAAACAAATTCAAGTAGGCAAAGAAGCGCGAGAAGCCTTCATCTTCCTGCATAAACTCAATCGAGTATATATGTATGAGAAAACCAACAAAGGTGATCACAAATATAAATACCATGGAGAGTGAATCCAGGTAGAATGAAAAAGTTGTAGAGAGATCTCCTGCCTGAAACCAATTCCACGCAACGTACAGATAAGGCTCTTTTCCGGAAGCAAGAAAATCGTAACCAACCAGTATCGTCAGCAAAGCAGCCATTCCTATACTGCCGGCACCTATACATGCCGCGATACGCCACGATAGTCGCGAACCGGTCAGTATCAGGATGAGTGTCCCGAGGAAAGGCAAGGTTGGTATAAGCCAAAGCAATTGGATCATTATACTTTAGTTTGAGTTGAATGTACCGACCACTATCGGTATACTTATCCGTTCATCTTATCGGCAGCGTCACTGTCCAGTGTTTTCAACTGGTGGTATATCTGCAGGATCAGGGCGAGTCCTACGGACACCTCGGCTGCCGCCATGGTGAGTATAAAGATGAACATCACTTGTCCGTCAGCCTGCGCCCAGCGCGAACCTGCTACGATAAAAGCAAGACCTGCGGCATTCAGCATAATCTCTACCGAGATCAGCATGAATATAATGTTGCGTCTGATCAGCACACTGATCAACCCAAGAGTAAACAACACTCCTGCCAGCAACAACCCCATATCAATTGGCAATGCATTATTCATTCTTCCGTATTTTCAAGAAAACGGTGAATCACTTTTCTACGCTGTCTGCCTAAATGATAGGCACCGACTATACCTGCCATCAGCAGCAAGCCACAAAGTTCTACTCCGATAATATAGGGCCCGTACAACGATATGCCTACTGCTTTAGAATCCACCACCGAATTATTCAGCAACACCCGCTCGGACGTTACCAGTATATATACCAGCTCTCCCAGCAATACCAACGCCAGTATTCCCGGACCAATCCATATATTTTTACTAAACCACTTCCGTTCCTGCTCTACCGATTCTTCTTTCAGGTTGAGCATCATGATCACAAAAATGATAAGCACTACAATAGCACCGGCATATATAATTACCTCGAGCGCAGCAACAAACGGAGCACCGAGCATAAAGAAAATTACCGCTACCGCCAGGAAAGAAACCACCAGGTATAGCAGTGCATGAATCATATTATAGCGCGTAATCACCATGATCGTGGCGAGTATAGCGATGGTGGATGCGATGTAGAAAGCCATTCTTTTAGTCGTTAATCGTTATAAGTTAGCTGCTGGCTTCTGGCCACTGGCTTCAGGACAAACAGCCAACCAGTATCAAACTTTGTGATCCTCTGTGTATTCTTCGTGTTCTCCGTGCAAGGGATTTAGAAATCGCTTCTTGCAGCAGCCCCTTGGCACTACGACAAACTACTAGCAGCCAGTAGCCAGCAGCTGACATCTATGGCAAAAGACTGCGTACGTCCACCGGCTCAAGCTCGTTCTCCCCTTCTCCCTTCGACTTGCCCTTGATTGCCAGTCCTGCTACTTTATAATAACTATAGCCCGGATATTTACCCTGACTGTTAATGAGCAGGTCTTCTTTCTCGTATACTAAATTCTGTCTCACGTATTCACCCATCTCAAAATCAGGTATAAGTTGTATAGCATAAGTAGGACAAGCTTCTTCACAGTATCCACAGAATATACACCGCGAGAAATTTATCCGGAAGAATGCCGGGTATCTGCGACCATGTTCATCTTCGGTTGCCTGCAGGGATATACAGTCTACCGGACAAGCCGCTGCGCAGAGGTAACATCCTACGCAACGTTCCTCCATGTCCGGATCACGTGTCAATACAATTCGCCCTCGCCAGCGTGCCGGTAACTGCGGCTTCTCTTCCGGGTATTGAATGGTGGCACGTTTGTGAAACATATGTAGAAACGTGAGCCACATGGTACGGATGATGCTGAACATGGCGTTATATTTTTAATGATCTATACGTACAAACTATATATATACTTTAACAGTGGATATTCAAACAACAGAAAAATG
>CBIHOZ010000086.1:0-29333 GCA_966211525.1 uncultured Chitinophaga sp.
TGGTGCAGGCTATATTATTGATTTCCTCCGCGGCTCCAACAGCAGCAAGATACCTGACGATCATAAACAGTTAAAAACATTCGGTATAGGAAGTGATACGAGTAAAGAAGAGTGGAATCGTATCATCCGTGATATAACTGCACAGGGATACCTCGCGAAATCGGAAGGTACATACCCGGTATTAAAGCTCACGACAAAAAGTATAGCTGTACTCAAAGGCATGGAGCGTGTGATGATCACGCAATCGCGCGCCATTGTAGAGAAGCAGGAAACTGCGGAAACTATAAATTATGATGCTGAACTCTTTGACAAGCTGCGTGCACTGCGCAAGCAACTGGCGGAAGACGAAAACGTACCCGCCTATATCGTACTCTCCGATGCTACACTCCAGGAACTTGCTGCGTATCTTCCACATACTATAGATGAAGTCCGAAACATCAACGGCTTCGGACAAATGAAAGTTGAGAAGT
This sequence comes from uncultured Chitinophaga sp., assembly GCA_966211525.1. Lineage (GTDB taxonomy): Bacteria > Bacteroidota > Bacteroidia > Cytophagales > Cyclobacteriaceae > Ohtaekwangia. The sequence continues at coordinate 471 of CBIHOZ010000086.1, forward strand.
ACGGTCACACGTTTATGCAGGAGGTGATCAAACATTGTCAGGTGCATAATCTTGCATCGCGCATGCATCTCAAAGCCCCCAAGCGTGCACGCAGAGAAAAGCCGGAACGCGAGAATGATACCAAACAACAATCGCTCGCCATGTTTCAGCAGGGAAACTCTATTGAGAAAATTGCTGCACTCCGCGGACTGAGTCCCGGAACCATTGAGACACACCTCGCCTTCTACGTTCAACGCGGACAACTATCAATCGATAAAGTAATCAATCCCGAAAAACTTCAAACCATCCAGCAAACTATAGAACGTATCGGTGGTATGGCACTCTCTCCTATAAAAGAAGCACTAGGCGAAGACTATACCTATGGCGAAATCAAACTCGTACTAGCGTCTATAAACCGAATGGAAGTATAACTACTAAAACGTCAATCAACGTGAATGTTTTAGTTTAACGCAAACAACACAAACCGAACAACTAACTCGCAACTCACGGCTCAAAACTCGCAGCTCCAAAAAATATGTTTCTCAACTGTCACACCGGCTTCAGCTTTAAATACGGAATGCTTCCGGTGAAGACGCTGTTTGAAGAAGCAAAACGTTGTGGTGTACACAAGCTGGTGCTGACGGAGATCAACAACACGGCATCCTATATGGAGATGCTTCGGTTGTGTAACAATCATCGTCCGGACAAAAACGGATTAACTAAATTTAACGACACACCGTACGAGTTGGACATAGCCGTAGGTGTTGAATTCCGAAATGGAACTGAACTCCTATATATAGCTATCGCGCAGAACAATGCCGGTTTCGAAGAGATCAACCGTTTTCTTTCCCGGTATAATCGCGAGGCTAAAGAGTTTCCTGCACGGGCTCCGGAGTTTACCAATGTGTTTATTATATACCCGTTCGACAAAATGGGGCCTGAGCAGTTGCGTGAAAATGAATATATAGGCATTCAACCGTTTCAGCTTAACCAGTTTTCTTTTTATACACCCCGTACTGATTACCCGCAAAAGTTCGTTATTCTGCACCCGGTAACATTCCTCCCTCCTGCACGCAACAAAAGTGGTAAGATGGTGCACAAAGATTTTAATGCGCATCGGTTGCTGCGATCTATTGCCAACAATACATTGCTTAGTAAACTAACGGAGTATCAACAGGCGCGGTCGGATGAGTATATGATACCGGAGGATGAGCTTCTTAAAAAATTCGCACAGCATCCGGAGCTGATAAAGAATACGCAATCACTACTCTCGAAATGTAGTATAGAATGCAAGCTTGGTGAAGACAAAAACAAAAAATTCTTTCACACCAGTAAGGAAGAAGACTTGCTATACCTCCGCGAAGAAACGCGCAAAGGTTATAAGCGGATGTATGGCGATGATGAAACCATCTGGAACACGCGCATTGAAAAAGAATTGTCCATCATAGGCAAAAAAGAATTTACCGCGTATTACCTCATCACCTACGATCTCATCAACTTTGCCAAACGCAATCGCTATGATTTCGTAGGACGCGGCAGTGGTGCGAATAGTACTGTAGCGTATTGTCTTGGTATCACGAACGTGAATCCCATTGAGCTGAATTTATACTTTGAACGATTCCTCAACGAAGAACGCGCATCACCTCCCGATTTCGACATCGATTTTTCGTGGGACAATCGCGATGCTATCTACGAATATATATTCGAGAAGTACGGACAGAATCACGTTTGCCTCCTCGGTACGCACGTTACGTACCAGGGACGATCGATCCTGCGCGAACTTGGTAAAGTATTCGGGTTGCCGAAGGAAGAGATCAATGATATCGTAGAGAACCCCAAAGAGAACAACGGACGCGATCACATCCGAGACCTGGTATATAACTATGCAAACTATATTGTTGACAAGGAATTACCAGCCAACATGTCGATTCATGCCGGTGGGGTTCTGATTACCGAGAAGCCGATCTATGCCTACTCCGCTACGGATCTTCCTCCTAAAGGCTACCCGGTGTCACATTTTGAAATGCACAATGCGGAAGACTTTGGTATCTATAAATTTGACATACTCAGTCAGCGGGGACTTGGTCACATCAAGGAAACTATACGGCACGTAAAGCGTAATCAAAATATAGCGGTCGATATAAACCGCTTCGATGATTTCAAGAAGGATGATAAAATAAAAGACTTGCTTCGTAACAGTCGCGCGATGGGTTGCTTTTATGTGGAGTCTCCCGCCATGCGCATGTTGCTCGGCAAACTTCAATGTGATGATTACCTCACGCTGGTGGCTGCGAGTTCGATCATTCGTCCGGGTGTTGCCAGTTCAGGAATGATGCGTGCCTATATTGAGCGCTATCATACGATTAAAAACGGAGGTACATATGAAGCCATTCACCCAAAGATGGATGAGCTGATGGCAGAGACCTTCGGTGTAATGGTATACCAGGAAGATGTAATTAAGGTAGCGCACGAGTTTGCCGGGCTATCGTTAACCGAAGCCGATGTGCTGCGCAGAGGTATGTCGGGTAAATATAGATCGCGCGAAGAATTTCAGCGCGTGCGTGAACGCTTCTTTACATCGTGCCAGGAACGAGGCTACGAGCAACACATCATTGATCGCGTGTGGTTTGAGATCGAAAGCTTCTCCGGATATTCCTTTGCCAAAGGACATTCGGCAAGCTATGCGGTGGAGAGTTATCAAAGCCTATTCCTGAAGGCACATTACCCGCTGGAATTTATGGTAGGTGTTATCAATAACTTCGGAGGATTTTACCGCACTGAATTTTACTTTCACGAAGCGCGCATGAGTGGTGCAGATATACAGGCACCTTGTGTGAATCACAGCGACTATCTCACAACGATCTTTGACAATCGTATTTATGTAGGCTTTGTGCATTTGAAAAGTCTGGAGACAAAAGTTGCTCACTATATACCTGCTGAACGCGAACGCAACGGAGCCTATAAAAGTCTGGATAATTTTTTACGCAGAGTTCCATTAGGGCTCGAGCAAGTGCGCATTCTTATCCGCCTTGGTTCGTTCCGCTTTACGGGTCGCAGCAAACAACGACTGCTTTGGGAAGCGATGCTATATTTCAGCAACTCAAAAACAAAAAACAAAACGGCAACAGAGCTTTTCGATACCGAACCAAAAGATTACCCGTTGCCGGTGCTCACGCACAATCCGCTTGAAGATATATTTGATGAGATCGAACTGTTAGGCTTCCCGTTGGGTGATCCATTCCGACTCCTCAAAACAACCGATCGTGGCGACACACTGGCGCGCGAACTGCCCGCTAAAAACGGCAAACAGGTATATATTATCGGGTATATGGTAACATCCAAGAATGCCTATACCAAGAGCGGACAACAAATGCACTTCGGTACATTCTACGATCACCAGGGTGAAGTCTTCGACACCGTTCACTTCCCGGATATCGCGACTAAATATCCATTGCGCGGTCGCGGTTTCTATGCGATCAAAGGAAAGGTAGTCGATGACTTTGGCGTAAGCACGATTGAAGTAACGTGGATGGATAAACTTGCGCTCATCAACAAGCGCCCGGAGGTGGTGTTTCAGGAGACGGTTGAACGTGTTTAGGCGGGCAACGTGTTTACGTGTGTAGGTGTGTAAGTGAGTACGTACTTGGGGGGGAAGTAGGAAGTCAGAGATGGAGGTCATGTAGGGGAAGCGAACGAAGTGTATATGGGATTTTTTACGAAACGTTATGCATCATGGTACGACAAACTACATGTTTCAAGTATATATATCCAGGAACACAAAGTCTGCAAAGAAGACACGGAGAACTCAGAGAGATTTGTATTAACCTTTGTGATCCTTCGTGATTTCTTTGCGGTCTTTGTGCAATGGATTTGATACACTCTATATAAAAATACGGATATAACTTGATCCCTATATCCGTCTACGGACTTTCCGTCTTCCCGACTTTCGGACTCTCCCTCCTGCTACACTTCTTCTACTCGCTCCGAAAATTTGATGCTCTTCCTTTCTACTTACTCTTCAACAAATCACGAATCTCTGTCAGCAATTTAATATCGGCTGGTGGTTCTACCGGAGTTGGTGATTTTTCTTCTTTCTTCTTGAGAGAGTTCATGCCTTTTACCATCAGGAAAATAATGAAGGCCAGAATAACAAAGTTTAATACTACGGTAATAAAGTTACCCCACGCAAATACAGGCCCCAGCTTCTTTGCTTCAGCCAGCGGTAATCCGGACGCTACTTTATCGGAGAGTGGAATATATAGATTGGAAAAATCTGCCTGAAAGGCGATCCCCACCAGGGGCATGATCAGATCATTTACAATGGAGTTTACAATCGTACCGAAGGCACCGCCAATGATAACACCTACGGCCAGGTCCATAACATTTCCGCGCAGTGCAAATTCTTTAAATTCTTTTAACATGGATTAAAGGGTTGGATGTAATGAAAATTACGATATAGACATTAAACAACAAAACGATAGTACTGGTTATACCTGTAGGAACGATAAAAAATTGTACCTTAAACACAAAAGAGATTTCCTATGCCTGGCCGAAAGCGCGTTGCCTCCGCTCCTAAAAAGAAAACTGTTGCTGGCAAGAGCAGCATCAAAAAGAAGGCACCTGTTAACCGAAAGAACATCAGCGCTTCCAAAGCTTTGCGCGATAGCCGTAACAACCTGGCCCTTGCACTCAACGCTGCGCAGATGGGTATTTGGGAGTGGGATATACGCAGCAACGAAGTAAAGTGGTCTGATAACGTGCATGTCATCTTTGGTCAGCCGAAGAAATCATTCAACGGTACATTCGAATCGTACCGGAAACTGATCCTGCCCGAAGACCTGGATATCGTTACAACGGCTATACGCGATGCCATGACTGAAAAGAAGAGTTACTTCGTACAGCATCGTATCCGCTGGCATGACGGCAGCATTCACTGGATAGAAGGTGCCGGCAAAGTTATCTGCGATAAGAAGAACAATCCTGTAAAGATGACGGGTACCGCGCAGGATATCACGGAGTTCAAACTCAAGAATGCCGAAAAAGAAAACTGGAAGATGCGCTATGAGTTGATCACGGCTTCTTCCGGACAGGTGGTATATGATTATCACATCGCTACCGGAAAAATTGCCTGGAGCGGAAATATAGGGGAAGTGTTGGGATATAGCGCGCACGAAATGGGCGACATCGCTACCTGGGGTGAACTCATCCATGAAGAAGATCGCGCACGCGCATTTGAAGAACTTGGTCGCGCTGAAAAATTACTCCATAAGTACGATGTAACGTATCGCTTTCGTAAGAAGAACGGTGAGTATGCTTTTATGCATGACCGCGGGTTCTTCCTGGCCGGTGCAAATGGTGATGCTGAACGTATGCTCGGCACGATGCAGGATATATCAGAGCAGGTACGCATCGAAGCCGTCAACCAGCATAACGTACGTCTGCGCGAAAGCATCGAGAAGACTATGCCCGGTGAACTATATGTACATGATGTTGTCAATAACTGCACCCTGTATTCCACCGGTAAATCTATAAGCGGCTATGCTCCGGAAGATATCCTGCGCATGGGAAGCGATTTCCCTCAATCGATCATTCACCCGGACGACCTTCATACTTTTACAAAATGGAAAGATGAACCGTTTGATACGGTGAAAGAATCTCAGTTCCGCATCAAAAACAAAAACGGTGAATGGCGCTGGATTCATAATCGGAATACAGTTTTCAAAAAAGATGACAATGGAAATGTTACGCAGACGATTGGTATAGCGCTGGACATCACTGAACGCAAAACTGCGCAGGAACAAATCCAGGAACGCGACAAAAGTTATCGCGAATTATTCGACACGGTAAACGAGGCTATATATATCCAGAATCCTGACGGTACATTTGTAGATGTCAATGAAACGGCCTGCAAAATGTACGGCTACGATAAAAAAGATTTTATCGGCAACAACCCCGCTTTTCTTTCTGCACCTGGCCGGAATAATTTTGATGCGCTGGTACGACAAACTACTCTTGCCTTGCAAGGGAAACCGCAGGCATTTGAATGGTGGGGGCAACGCAAAGACGGCACTATATTTCTGAAACAGGTGCAACTCACGAAGGGCTCGTATCTCGGAAAAGAAATCATTATAGCAACCGCCCGCGACATCACGGAAGAACGGAAAGCTATCGATCAGTTACACAAGAGTGAACAAAGCTATCGCGAACTTTTCAACACCGTTGCACAGGAAATATACTTGCTCACACGCGAAGGTACCTTTGTAGATGTAAACACGGGGGCTTCCGAAATGTATGGCTATCCGAAAAGTGAATTCATCGGGCGCACTCCGGAATTCCTGGCTGCTGAAGGCAAGAATGATCTTTCGAAATTGACAAAAGCGTTCGAGCTCGCAGGCCATGGTATACCTCAATCCATCGACTGGTGGGGAAAGAAAAAAGACGGCACTATATTTCTGCGCGAAGTACGGATTTCGAAAGGCACGTACTTTGGACAGGAGGTGCTGGTGGCTATTGCGTGGGATATTACCGAACGAAAACATACGGAAGATATACTGCGTGAAAGTGAGCACCGGTTCCGAAGTCTCATACGCAACCTAAATATCGGTGTCCTCCTGCACGATGCGCAAGGCACCATTACACTATGCAATAAAACCGCTGAGGAACTTCTCGGAACATCCGAAAAAGTATTGATTGGTAATTCTCCGTTCAGCCGCGAGTGGCGCGCGATCCATGAAGACGGTTCTGATTTTCCTGGCGTATCACATCCGGTGCCCAAAGTAATTCGCACGCACAAACCGGCACGTGGTATCGTGATGGGACTCTTCCGTAATAACGATAATGAACTGGTGTGGCTGCTCGTAAATGCAGAGCCTATATTTAACGAACAGCATAAACTCGTTGAAGTGATCTGTTCGTTTACCGACATTACGGTTATCAAAAACATTCAGCAGGAATTGCGTGAGAGCGAGCAACGCTTCCGGATTTTACAGGAAGCTTCTTTCGGTGGATTAGGACTTCACGACCAGGGCGTCATCATTGATTGTAACCAGGGCTTGTGCGATATCACGGGATATACCTATGAAGAATTGATTGGTCGCAACGGACTTGAACTTATATCGCCCCAGTGGCAGCCCATAGTGCTGGCAAATATCCGCTCCGGCTATGAAAAACCGTATGACGTTGAGGGCGTACGCAAAGACGGAACGCGTTACTTCCTGGAAGTACATGCTAAAAATATACCTTACCACGGTAGGACTATACGCGTAACGGAGTTCCGCGACATCACCGACCGTAAGCTGGCGGAAGAAAAAATTATCGAGCAGAATATCAAGCTGCATGCCATCACCGAAGACCTGAAGCGCAAGAATGAACAGCTTGAAGAGTTTACACAGATCGTGTCTCACAACCTGCGTTCTCCGGTCGGAAATATACTTACGCTTTTAAATTTCCTGGAAGGTGCCGAATCTGAAGAAGAGAAGGCCGAGTACCTGAAGTTGTTGAAAGAATCCGGGGCCACTACACTCAACACGCTGCATGAGTTGAACGAGGTGTTGAAGATCAAACAAAACAAGAACATCGAAAAGCAGCATCTTGCCTTTGAATCGGTATTTAATCATGTAAAAGCAATGTTGAGTGCACGTATCACGGAGACCGGGGCCAATGTGGTGGCCGATTTTTCAGCGGTGCCGATGATCGAGTATCCGCGTATTTACCTCGAAAGTGTGCTTTTGAATTTACTCAGCAACGCACTGAAATATATTTATCCCGGAAGAACACCCGTGATACGGGTTAAAACGTTTAATGAGAAAGACTATATACTGTTACAGATAACGGATAATGGTTTAGGTATAAATCTGGAACGGTATGGCCACCAGATTTTCAAACTTCGAAAAACATTTCACCGCCACCCGGAGAGCCGGGGTATTGGATTATTCATGATAAAGAATCAAATTGAAGCCATGGGTGGCGAGATCAGTATTTCGAGTCAGGAGAACGAAGGCGCCACCTTCACGATAAATTTTAACAAGTACCAGAGCGATGGAAAATAAGACTCCCATCATTGCCCTTGTTGACGATGACAAGGTATTCCAGATCACGGCTTCGCGCACCATTAAGGCGGCACAGCTAACGGATAAGATTTTGCAATTTGAGAATGCAGAAGATGCGCTTCATTTTCTGAAGGATCATGCACGCGATTCTGAAACTCTCCCCGACTATATATTCCTCGACATCAACATGCCCTATATTGATGGCTGGATGTTCCTGGATGATTACTCTCAATTCAAAACGAACTTGTCCAAACCGATTCTCATCTATATGGTAAGTTCTTCCATTGATCCGCGCGATATTACCCGCGCCAAGAGCAATGAGAATGTGCGGGAGTATATCATCAAACCCGTAACACGCGAAAAATTTATTGAACTGCTGAGTAAAGCGGCATAGTCTTGTTACCCGGCACGTTCGGGTATAAGACCTTTCTCGCGGGCAATTTTCATAACGAGTTCGAGCGCTTCCGCCCGATCGTTTTTGATATGTCCTTCGAGGATGGCTTCTTTGATTTGTTCCTTAATCTCCCCGATGATTCGTCCGGGAGGTACATTGAACATTTGCATGATCTCATCGCCTGTTACCGGAGGCTGGAAGTTACGGATGTTGTCCTTCTCCTCTACCTCGCGCATTTTCAGTTCCACCAGGTCGAAGTTCTTGAGAAAGCGTGTAACCTTATCGTTGTTTTTGGAAGTGATATCGGCACGGCAAAGTTTCATCAGTGCATCGGTGTCTTCGCCGGCTTCAAAGAGCAGTCTGCGTATAGCCGAATCCGTTACTTCCTTCACCAGCGAGATCGGACGCAAGTGTAACTTCACGAGCTTCTGCACAAACAACATCTTCTCATTCATCGGTAACTTCATCCTGCGAAATATACCGGGCACCATGCGCGCACCTTTATCTTCATGACCGTGAAAAGTCCAGCCATGCACTTTATCAAAACGCTTCGTAGCAGGCTTCGCTATATCATGAAGTATAGCAGCCCAACGCAGCCACAAGTCATACGACATCGTAGATACATTGTCCAATACCTGCAGCGTGTGAAAGAAATTATCTTTATGTGTTTTGCTTCCTACATATTCAACACCGTGCAACGCGATCATCTCCGGGAAGAAATGTTTCAGCATGCCACTGTGAAAAAGTAATTTGAATCCGTACGAAGGCACCGGACTCAGAATGATCTTATTGAGTTCATCCGTAATGCGTTCCTGCGAAACAATCTTCAGGCGTTCGGCTTGGTTCATGACCGCTTCAAATGTGTCAGGCTCAATATCGAAACTTAGCTGCGATGCAAAACGAACAGCGCGCATCATACGCAACGGATCATCTGAAAAAGTTATAGCAGGATCCAGCGGAGTGCGGATCATTTTCTTCTTCATGTCTTCAATGCCATTGAACGGATCGATCAACTCACCAAATGTATTCTTGTTCAGACTGATCGCGAGCGCGTTCATGGTAAAGTCTCTGCGCTTCTGGTCATCGTCCAGTGTCCCATCCTCAACAATAGGCTTGCGTGAGTCACTGCGATACGATTCTTTACGCGCACCGACAAATTCAAGGTCAAGATCTTCGTAACGAATCTGCGCGGTACCAAAACTTTTAAAAACATTGACATGAACCGAAGGACCTAACATCTCGGCAACAGTCTGTGCCAGTTGAATGCCGCTTCCCACACAAACAAAATCAATGTCTTTGGACGGACGATGCAGGATCAAATCACGCACATACCCGCCTACCACATACGTATCCACACCGAGCCGGTCGCCCGCAGCACCGATAATCGTAAATATTTTATTCTCCAGGGAAGAAGCCAGATTCATTTCAAAAGCAATTCAGCTTCAAAGGTAGAGAATGTTAACCGTTCGTGGGAATGGTAAATGAAATAGAGTTATAACGATGATTTTTTACCATTAAAACCCATCTGCTAGAAGCTATAGGCATACGCAAGTGTAGCAGTGAGCGATCGCGTTGTTCCGCGGGCTTCTATATCGCGCTGCTGCCAGATGGTGTTGGCACTGAGGTTATGGCGCTTGAGTAAAGTATAGCCGGCATTCCAACGCAGGTTTAATACCTTGTTCTGTACATCGCCATCATTAAAGCTTACATTATAGGATGACGATAGCCCGGTAGTGATCGCTTTCTTGAATACCTTCGCTTTTACGCCCAACGTAGGGCCTAGTGTAAGAAACTCATCTCCGCCCACATGATTATACGTGGTATTGAATGCCGCATTGAAGTTGATCGCCTGCGGAACGAGTAACAATCCATATCCCGTGCTGAGATTATAGCATTGAGACAGTGCTCCCGGCCGGATCACATCACCTTGCTTGTCAGCAGCCTCCTGGTAGCTGAGATTCACATTGAGGTTTTGTCTCCTGTTTTCATTTCTTCCGAAATTATAGATCGTGTTGATCGCGAGGTTTTGAGACAGTTGCGTGAAGTCGAGTGTATCAAGATTGTCGTAAGGCGATTGCCCGTTGATATAGTCGAACTGCGAGCGGATGTTCATATAGGTCTGGAAACTTGAATAGGACACCGATGCATTGAACTTTTCATTCGGAGTATAATTCAGGTTTGCCGAACTCACAAAACGTTTGGACGATTGCTCCTTATCGTTGTCAAGGTTATCGCGCTGCACGCCCCAGCTCAATGCTATATTTGCTTTGTCTTTTAAGAACGGACGTGCATACCGTAACGTAATGTTTTCATAGTCATTGTTGAAGTAGTACGCACCCAGGGTTCTATACTCGGGGTCAATGCGTTCATAGCCTACTCCTATCGTGTTCTTATAGAGTTGATAGTTCGCTTCTACCTTAAATGCTTTATAGGCTTCTGTTGATGATCGATTACCCAGTGTTTTATGAATGATCGATGAACCTTCACGTGATGCACGTACATCGCGCGTTAACAGACTTACACCGTATTCACCGGAAAGACTGAGGTTGTCCATCAACTTGATTCCTCCCTCCCAGCTGAACGCTACATTCTGCTGCGGAAATATATTCAGACTGTCCGGTTGCCAGCGTAATGAATTAGGATCGTCTTTCGCTGCAAACATCGTCATGCCCAGGTAATGGTCCTCCTGGTCGTAACGAACCTTCGCACCATAGCCCATCCGTTGGTATGCAGCAGGAACAAGCCGGTTAGCCGTATCATACTCTACACTGCGCTGCAGTCGCCCGTACATCGCGCTATATTTGAACGGTCCTTTCGGAGTAAGATCCACGCCTACACCGGTAAACATATGACCGTTGAGTGTATAGGGAGAGAAGCTCATCGCCACATCACCTATATGTCCGGTGATCCATTTATACATCGGGTGCACACTGAATCGGTTTGGTAAAGTGGGATAACCGTAGCTGGAACCGAGGTTCGTGATATTAAATGAAAACGGTAGATTGATCTGATTGTATATATTGAAATTAACACTGCCACTCAGAAAATATGTAAACGGCTGACGACCTTGTCCGTCATTGCCATCATAAAATACCGTGTTGGCAGATATACCGCCACCAATCCGGACCGGCTTCTGCGAAAATGTATTTTTCAGATTACCCAAATCAACCTGCTGTGCGTGCAGTTCAAAGCATGCCAGCGTCACCACAACAAGAATAGCGAGCAACCTGTATATATTTCTACAGGAAGCAACATAGCCGATAACAGAGCGGGTATTCATCGTTTTAATTTTTGCACCTTAATATCCAGAAGTATATATGACTGCGTTCCGTCTGCCACAAAGCTCTTTACCTTGATAGCACCTTTTCTTCCATCACCTGTCTCAAACAAAACAACACGCGGCACCACACTGCCATTGAAGAAAGATATTTTACTGTCGTTGTTCTTTATATCGAGTGGTTGCAGTGGCGTATCATTCGTCATGGCATCAAACTGACTTGATGAGAATGATATAGTACTCGATTCAAGTGTATTGATAAAGGCCGTGTGTGTTGCTCCCGAAATAGCCGGAAATGAATACCTGGCCGCTGAGTCCGGTGATATAAACCGGCTATAGCTGAAGCTTGAGTTTATACTAAAGAAGACTATATCTACCAGGCTTCCATTCTCTGCCGTTACATCCTCGCGTTTCAATACCTGTCGGAGCTTCGTAGAATAAAAACTACCGGAAGCCGTATGGCCCGCACTAATGGCGAGCTTAACATCCTCCATGATATAGAGATTTGTATTCGGCTTTACCGTGATGGTGCGTTGTATAGTCTGTACATCTTTATCATTCTCTGTTTGTAGCGTTACCGTATACGTGCCGGGATTTTCAAAATATATAGTTGTATTCTCCGCGTTTGCATTATCGATAACTCCTCCGGTTGCCGACCACGCATAGCGCAATGCACTGATCGTGCTATTCTGAAGATTGGCCGTTAATGGAGCCTCATAATCTTCATCTTCAAACGAAGGCATAATTGAAAAATCGATAGCCATGGCCGGCTTCAAAACGATTGTCTTTGACGAAGTAAAGAACTCTCTTCCATTGCTTACGCGAAGTTGTATGGTATGCTCGCCCGGAGAATCAAATACAACATCCGGAGGATTCATCTCCGTGGATGTAGCGGGAGTTCCTCCTTCAAACGTCCATTCATACGAAGATGCACCACGCGTTCGATTCGTAATTTTTACAGTAGCGGGTACAAAGTCATTTACCTGCACAGCAACATCAAACGCGAGATTAACAGCTGAGTCGAGGGTAAATGTAATTTCTTTGGTATTACGTTGCGTGTCATTCCACGCTTCGAGTTTTATAGTATATGTACCTGCTTTATCGTACGAGATCGTTCCTGGATTCTTGTCATCTGATGTTGCCGGTGAAGCGCCTTCAAATGTCCAGCGGTAAAAATCAGCGCCCGATGTTCGGTTCACCAACGTGAGGTCTACCGGCACGGTATAGCTTTCCGGCTGGATATATTCAAAGTCTATAATAACCGGTACTTCCTCTTCCTTATAGCAAGAGGACATTACTATGGTTACAATGAAACTTACAAAAAGGGTAGCGTAAAACTTCATGCAGGCAACTGTAAAGTGCTTTAGTATAAATCGGTGTCGGTTTAAACTTTACTGCAATCGGGCGATCGTCAATCGCCCGATTGCAATAGTTTTTCTAAAAGTTAGTCTCGTGGAATTTGGGTAAAAGTTCCACTATAATGCCCACTTACCTGTACCTTCTTGGAAAGGTCATCGGATATAGCCTGACCTTCAAAATCAACCGTATATACATCACCCGATTTTGCAACCGTCACTTTGCCGGACCCAAATTCATACTCATCACCTTGTTGCGTTGAGACATCAAAGTTTAAATCCATATACCCGACAACAAAATCATTTGGTTCGGCATCAGAATCATTGCCAACAAACTCGTGTACACCCGTCCCTATTTCAGCTGAACCTGACGACAACATCAACGTTATTACATCACCTTTTCCCGTAGCATTCGTTCCATTGATACTGATTCCACTAGAGAAGAGTGTAATATCGTGAAAATATATATCCGCTCCGGACGAACTCTCCCCTGCGGTCTCATCATACAACCATACAGCTGAAGATGAAAGACCTTTCTTCGAGCCATCCTTCACATAATAATTCGATGGTCCCTCATCATCATCCCCGCAAGATGCCAATACAACAGCCGCAGCCAACAACAAAGCATTCGTAAATCTTCTTTTCATGTTTATTTATTTTGGTTAAAATTCTTGACATATATATCACTCATTTCAGTTCTATCGCTTTATCGGATTTTCACCTTCCAACATAAGTTTTACATTTAGCAAGATGTTCCTTAGTCTTTCAAAATCAACAGTGGGATTAATATCTTCTTCGATATACATAACAAATTGTTCAATGGTCATCGAATTTATCTTTTCAAGAGCTCTATTTAGGAAGCTTACACTCCATGCAATTTTATTGCTATCGTCCCGAAGAGTTTCATCAAAAAAATACTTATAGATCTCGACCTCAGAGTTCATTATCCACTCCTCCTTAAGACTACTAGTCCACGCTGGACGATCTTCGATTGAATCAATATATCTAATTAAAAATAATTGTATCCACGTTATTAATCCGGGGTTTTCCTCGAATGAGAGTTGCCTATATTTCACACTTACATATGCCATTATTATTTAATATTTAGCAGAACTCTTTATAACGTCAACAAAAAAATCCGCTATAAATGCATTCATAAAATAAGGATAATTCAGCACCAGCAGACTTTCGTCTTCCTCTCGATCGAAGAAATCATATTTACCACTCTGTAAAACATCTCGGATCCCCTCATTATTTACTTTATACCCTATGATATTTACCTGTTCTAAACTACTTTTTAATGCATGCCGTTGCTCGACACTTCGCCACTCATGAAATAAAAAAGAATCACCGGCTGGGTCAGCTTTTGCCATAGGTTTTAAGTTATAGTTCACTAATCCGTCCCTCATGATTGACATAAAATGTAAAATTGAGGTTTTAATATCTTCATACCTAGAGAAGTAGGACATGTGAACATTGGATAGTATATACTGACCTGCATCACTAAAGGTCAATATTTTTTGTGGCGATGCCTTTAATGATATATCTTGAAATAGCGAGATAAGGTTCTCTAAATTTTCAGCAACGTGCAAATTAACTTTCTCAAGTTCGCTTTTACCATCATCGTTCTCTATAGCGCAATAAGGGCCTGCTGAAAGCACTGAAATTTGTGCGTTACCTTCTATCTCCTGATCAAAGCCTATACTTGATCCATAGTCCCGTCCCCAACAACTCACTGCCATCATTATATGCTCGTACTCCGATTTCAATCCCGCAAAACGCCAACATTCTATAGGAACATAAATTGTGAGTTTTGTACTCGAAGTATTAAAGTTACTAGCAATCTTTTTTGGTTCTCCTAAAGAGACTTCTCCAGTCTGTTCAAATGATGTCTTTCCAGGAACTGCTTCTTTTATCACCAAGTTCTTCCATTCGTTAGAACAAATCTTATTTTCACTTACTATATGAATTAATTTTAAGAAAACTTCTGAAACCTGCGATTCAGAAAACCATAATCTTGAGTCTAGTTCAGTTGCCATAGCCTTATCAAATCCACCTTTCCCGTTCGCTGCATACATTTATAAAGTATAAAGACTGTCCTTACCTTTATTTGTGTCGCTGACCGAATACTCCTTTTAATAAATATTTATACTATATCGACCTACCAACCAAGTTGCGAAGTAAATCGCTGCTGTCACTTTCTTTCGACTTTCTTCCTATCTTCCCCACGGATTTATTTGCAAGGTGTCATTAAGTGGAGGTCTGTATAATAACTTCTCTCCCAAAGAGGGTATCCACTCTAAGGTTTGTTCGTTCAACAACAAAGGAGCATTAAATCCAAAAAGAATACATTGAATTGCTTCCTCCGCTTTATTTGCAATCCAGATAAATTCAGGGATAAACGTCAGTAAGTAAAAATTAGCATCTTCGTCCATCATCAAGTTGTTGTTCTCTTTTAATCTCGCCACATAATAAATTTGTTTTCCTATTAAGGCAGAATAATAATATTCATCATTTTCATTAGTCGTATCTATTCGATCTGAGCTATTAAAAGAGTTTAATTTAAGATAATTATAAACCTCTAAACTATTAAAATAGTCAGCTCCCACAACATCAACCTGATCAAGCGCTTTATCATTATTTATTTTTAACGAGCCAAACTCAGCAACAAAATTGATCACGCTTTGCGGAACAATTCGATATACCGGTGTAGGTTCCAGTTGTGATACTATATTTCTTCCTTCATACCAGCCCGCGCTTACTAATATAGATTTCAAATTATCACTCAGGCCGTTAACATTATTCATTTTATCTAAAGTTATTATCATTCTCTACCCACTTCATCGGATTATAACACCATTCTTTATAATAGCCGCCCCAAGATTCCAGTGTTTGACTGTCCTCCAAAAAAATCCCATTTATTTCGCCCCTAAATCAACTACCTCTTTTATTCTCTTGACTCTCTAAAAAGCCAAGCCACAGAATAGAAATTTGCCTAAATACTTTTGTCTCAAGTTCCATTCTTTCATTCTGTTGAGCCTCTTTTCTTCCTTCATTCAAATCATTGTTTGAAGTGAAATAAGTTTTTTCGGGTCCAATAATAGCCGAAACTATGTTGTTACCTAAAATCTCATCTCCCCAACTTCTTTCCACCACTTCATCTATCGCAGGTATTAAATCTTCCTTAATTTCATTTATACTACAACCATAACGAAAAAAATCACTTCCATAATTGTAGGATCCCGTCTCTGAATCTTTAATATATAATGCAGGTTCATTAGGCATCCGATCAAACACATAGCATTCGAGTTCATATTTCCCACAGGACAAGACAGTTAGTTTGTATTTTTCTCCTTCCTGGATATAGGGGTTAATCTCTTTCATAGTTATCTTAAATTAGGAAATGCAGATACTAGTTTGTCTCCACTATATATCATTTGAAGTTTAACTCCATCTGACATTGTTGCATGGTAGGCCGTATTACCACCCGATACAGGAAATGCAGGGTCAGGGATTTTATTCCTTATCCCGTTAGCAATCTCCGCTTGTATTTTTTCTGTAGACCAGGAATCAGGAAAAAAGGTGCTCTTCTTCCCTTTTAGCCAATCATCTACGTAGTTTCCTGCAGAAACACCTTTATCTCCATATATTTGGACTTTTGCTTCATAGTAGCCGTTACCTAAATCAACTTTGCTATTTGGTTGAATCCGTACATCTCCCCGATTAAATCCAGTTGTTTGCGATGTTGACTTTAGATTTTTATTTGAATGTACTCCGCTAACTTTTCTCAATAGTCCTTCATCGTATTGCGGCTCACCATAAAAAATGTGCTTATTCAAATCAGCATCTTTGGCAACGTCATCAAACTTCTGCAAAAAGTCTGGCTCCTTTCTAAGCGTTTTAAAAGCATCATGTCCGGATTCAACTAATTGATTCGTCTTATTCCACGCATCAATTAATTTTTTATCATTTATACTCTTAACAACGTCATCAGCAACATCCTTAAAATCATCCAGAAATTTACTTTTTAAAGCATCACTGAAGCTCTCAAAATTACTCCTTATATCTGATAACGCCTTATTCTGCTTTATCTTTGAAAGCAAAGTTGCATTACTTTTTCCTGCTACATTTCCAGCTGCAGTTTTAAATACACCATAATCTTTTCCTTTTAGCGCTATATCATCTAATCTGCCTTTTATAGCTGCTTCACTTGCATTCTCGATATTACCTAATTTGTAGAATAAATCTGGCTGATTATTCAACCGCTCCATAACATCATCCGAACAGCTCTTCAATGCTTTCTCAAAGTTCGTTATGTTACTTCCTAAGTTTTTCTGAAAACCTCCATATATAAAACGCAGATCCGGATGCTTAGCTAACAAACCAGAGGCAACATCTCCCTGGGCGACAAACCGTATTTCGCCATTAACACCAGCTTTAACAATATTCTCAGCCTGTGCTTCTGTCTCATTCAGAATGGCAGCATCTACATCAGTAGCGGTTGATTTTAATGTTCGTGCCGCAGTTTGGGCCTTTGATGCCGCATCATATAATGCCTGAGATATTCGGCCCGTTGCCCATATCGTATTAGCAAACTCCCAAAACTTCAAAATACTTTTACCATTCTCGGTTTTATTCAGAACGTCTTTATACTTCGTCTCAACCAGTATTGTTCCAACACTTAAAGCTATATCTGTACCGGCCAAAACAATCGCACCTGTTCTACCTGCTTGTATAGCAGCATTCAATTCACCTATACCTGTAACCATCAGGGCAGTATTCAACACAACAAATCCACCGATCTTTAGGTTATCTGAAGTAACCGAATAACAAAGTGCATAGGCCATTATACCAGATGTAGTATAAGTATGGTCTTTATCCAGCGAAAATTCTCCAGTAGTTTTATTATCCTCGAAATATAGTGTTACGCTTGCGTAAGGATCGACCGCTACGGGCTCATAGGTAATTGTAGTAAACTGATGTCTGAATGCAAATCGAACTTTCGAATCATCTTGGACTTCTATAACAATCGGCTTATTGTTCCAGAAAGATGGATCGAAACTAAAAAACCGTTTCTCCATTCTATTTCGTCCTTGTGCAAATACGCTTTTCTCATATTGATACTTTGCATTTGCGTACGTGTGAACTACATTTATAAACTCATAAAACTCTTGACCATTTAAGTCGTCAGTAGTCTGCCCTATAAACCTCTTCATTAAGAGTCCCTTGTCACTCGCATCTTTCAGCGTAACCAAAGCATTCAACAAGTTATCGCGATCGTATGACGGAAGATATTTAACAATCCTCACTACGTTCCTTTCAGTCTCGTCATATATGCCTTTGCGCGCTAGTACTTGAAAAAGTATCTGTCTTTTATCCCATGCGATTTCGCTGATCTCGTCATTGCTACAACGACTTAGAAAATCTGATGCAGCTTCTTGAGTAGTTTCCAATGAGAGATTTACGAGGAATTGTGCTTTATCAACAGCTCCTTCATCCAGGAACTTAATAAATTCAACTATAAAGCGTTCGTAATATTTTATAGGATCAGACTTCCAATAACTCAGCAACGTCTGATCTGTACTTAGTATTTTCTCCCAGCGTCCTGAACATTTCAACGTAATACACTCACCGGCGGAGCAGAGTTCTTTTGTAAGGTCTTCATTCCAGCTTTCATAACATTCCGAATCCGTGAATCGGGTAAACATCTCCCTGTAAGCTGTGCGAAGCTCTACTATTTTTACAATAAGAGAGTGTTCAGCATTTGTATTATGATTCGTTAATGCTTCCTTTAAAAAGTCTTTATGCAAAGTCCAATCTTCATTGCTATTTTTCAAGAGACTGGATATTTTCTCGTACTTTATCAGATCTGATTTTTTGACAACATTATCTTTTAAGAGATATGGTTTAATAGGAAACTCGGTATAGTCGGTTACTTCTTCACCGGCGGTGTATGGCAAAACTTTGGCTTTAAACTTGACATACCGAACTCCCTCCAATTCAGGTACAAATAATATGGCGTTGTCATTTTTATCTGCCGCAGTAATATTATCTATATATGGATGATTCTGTGAATCATAATAGCCTAAAAATATGCCATCACGAACAGATGCCGTATACTCTACAGGTTCACCTTTGTCATTCGCTATGATGAAGGCATGGAGATAGCCAATCGGATATTTGATCTGGTCTGCATCTGAGACACCAAAATTAAAGTTAGCTACACACCTCTCAGGTAACGTAATCTTTTGGCCGGAAGGTGTTATAAAATTATAGGTTGAGCCATTGAGAAGATCTTTAGGTATACTATTTGTAACTAAATTACCACTCGCTGCATCCCCCTCAAACACACTCACCAACATCGCAGGATCATTCATTATATCCCATTGCCACTTGGCAACGTGAAGGCCGTTGTTATAGTCCATCACGTTTTCGGTTTCGCCTTTTTTGTAGCCTCCGTAGTGTTCATCGAAGGTGTGGAAGAGTTTCCAGCGGCCATGTCCTAATTCGTGGGCTACGGTAACAGCTTCGTTTGCATCTTTTATCTCGCTGGTAAATATATACCCGAACTGAGAGCCGCGTGGCATAAAGCCGGTGGCGTCACGATCGTTTACTTGTTCGGAGCCGGTTGCTTTGAGGAAGAATAAATAGTTAGCAGCTTTATCAAACTTATCGGCACGCGCTGATTTATACGCATTGTTGAGTGCACGCATGTCTTCGTTATAGGTACTCAGTCCGGTTGACTTTTCCATCAAACGGTAGTTCTCGGTATAATCAAAGTTATCATCCAGCACAACGTCCCACGTAACGCCTACCGGTCCATATATATCCTGTAGTGCTTTTTGTATAGCATCTTTGCTTACCGGTACGTTGTTTACCGGCACCAGTACTACCTTCTGCCTTTGCAGTTCGTAGCTTACAATATTGAGCTTGCCGAGGGTATAGTATTTATCTTTACCATTTGGATAGAGTGCGTACAACTCCTGAACATCGCCTGCCGGACCGGCTGCCAGCTGGAGTTTATATATACCATTTTCGTATGTAGCTTTATACTCGGTGCCTTTTGGAGTTTTGAAGATTACCTGCTCCGGCTTGATGTTTTTATCTGTGATTACAATGGTAGCCTGTACTTTATCTGTTTTTCCCGCAGGCACAAGTTTCCAGGGCGCATAGTAGTCGGTGTATAACTTCTGATATTTACCTTCTATGAGTGATACGTTATCATAGTAGTCAAGCCATGTATCGAAGCCATATATACCATCGCCCTTGGCAAATGTTACAATCGCTTTGTCACCGTTTAACTGTGACGGATCGAAACTTCCCTCAGCCAACGGAGTGCCTACCTTACCAACATACGTTGCCTTGGCCTTCTCAACTTCTTTACCGGTTGCATCTTTTTCAACAACCTTCTCAACCTGGTATACATTGCCATCCTTGTCTTGTACAGTCATCGGGAAGACTACAACTTTGTTGCCTTCATTACCCTGCCCTTCTTTATCGGCAGGTGCTATGGTGTGAGGTTCACCTTCTGCATCGGTAATGACCAAGTCACCTTCATCATTCAGACTGAATGCTTCAACACCCGGAATAGAGAAGTCGAGTATATGATCAACTTTGGTTATACCTGTCTTAACCGTACCGACATCAAACCCTCCTTCAAATACATCATCAAGGTTTGCGATCTGTCCTTCGTTCTTATCATATTTCGCATCGATGTACCCGTTGATCATCTGCTTGTCGGTATTCACCGTGATGCTGGTAAATTGTACTGCGATCTTGGCATCGTTCAGCCACGGCACAATTGTCCATCCTTCACCGGTATATATACCGTTGGCACCGGATATTTTGGTTACCGTTACCGGGTAATCATTCGCCATAATGATTTCTCCTGTCTTCAGTTCTTTGATCGGCTCTTTGTTCGTAAGATTTACATCGGGCATGATACCGCATTGCGCCAGCCGCGCACTATCGGTCTCCGGAAGGGTAATTGAAAATATAGGACTATATACAGGTTGCCCTGCCATACAATAACTCGCTACGCGATACTCGTATGTACCACCACTCTGCAAGCCGTATAGTATAACGCTGGGTTGCTGCGATTGCTGTTCTTTCCATTCGGAGGCATCCACTTTTCCGTCAGACGATCGCGCTTTGATCACGCGATAACTTACACTGAAACCAATATGATCCGGTAATGCAGTCCACTCTACATTAAGTCGTTTTTTCTCTGCCGTAGCCAGTACAAATTCAGGAGGCAAACAATTGTCCTGAAGGGTAAACCAGCGTATTTCGCTATAGCCATCGTTCTGAAAAAGGTTCACGGCATCCATACCGTCACGAGCCTGCGCACGGATACACCACGCATATCGTTTACCTGCCAGTAAAGGCGGCTGCATAGCGCCATATACCAGTGAAGTACTGCGGGTTGTCTCACGGTATATTTCAGGAGCATACGGAAATGCAGCCTGCGGTGTCATCCCGTTGTCCCAAAGTTCCTTGAGTATAAATTCGTATTCTACCTGCGCAAGACCTTGGTGTAACGGTGTCCACTGAAACAAAACGTTCAGCGGTTCACGGAATACTATACTTTCATTGTTACGCGGTAAACTTAGCAGTGGTGGCTTCTGACTGGTGATCCACGCACGTGTACAAGTTGACAATGACAATGCTTGTCCGGTATACGCTTCTACAGCCTGAAAGCAAAACTCCACCATGCCTTCCGGAAATTTACCGGAGGCCATATAGCCCTGTGTAACTAAGTTCTGTGGTTGAAAGTAAGGCGCGAGATCATCTTGTGTAAGACGTACAGGTGAGCCGTTCTCTACAATTATAGGTTCGATAAATGCCTGCTCATTAGTTTGAAGACGAAGTCCGCCAGGAGCCGTAATGATCATGCGCAGGCGAACATTCAAGGTAGGCTTGAACTGATCGCGGTTGATCAGCGTCAGGGTAAGTTTCTCGCGTGTGCCGCTATAGTAGTCGCTGAGGTAAGCGCTATAGGGCGGCAACAGGTTCGCATTGACCTGTATCGGGTACGTTGTCTGGGCGTGCGCCTGAAGAACAAGCGTGCTCAGCAACACTATATAGAACCAGTAACGTTTTAACATTCGTGCCATGTTTGCTAATTGAACTGAATCGGCTTGTCTTATTTATTGATCATTACTTTATAGGTTGATTGTCCCTGCGCAGTGATCAGCTGCAGCATATACAAGCCGCTTCCCGTAGTGGATGATACATCGTATTCCATCTCGATGAATGCTTTACCGGTAACCTGATCTTCGCGAATGATATTCGATTGATTCGCATATAGTATCAATTTTACAGCACCGGCTTCGCGCAACTCGATCGTAGCCTTGAAGTGCCCATCGTTTGGATTAGGCGTTACTGCGAATTGCTTGATATAGGGTTCATCGGGAGTTTTATAGTCGGTGAGCTCACTCTTGTCTACAACGCGTACGGTACTGGTCGATACTTTCTCGCACTGACCTTTAAAGCTTCGGATACTGATCGGATATTCACCTTTGTCCTGGAAGATCAGCTCAAGATATTCCGGTGTTTCTTCCAACACGGTTGCCTGTGACGGAATGATCCATTCAATACGATCAGGTGTAGGGTGACTGATATTCGCCACACGTACTTTGCCTCCTTGTGGTACACGGGTTGCAACGGCCAGGCTAGCCGCAATCTCGGTATCATCACGGGTAATGGTTATTTCATCCTGGTTGAAGCAACCTTTACTGTCAGTTACCCTGACGCTATAGTTGCCTGCATCGTTCAGCGTTACCGAAGCAGTCGAGGCAAATGACTGGCCGTCTTTCTGCCATATATATTGTGATGAAGGATCTTCGATCGTTGTATTCAACTCCAATACCTGGTCGCGACAAAGCACGCGGTCTGGTCCTAAGTCAAGTGCAAAAAGTTCCGGGTTGTCAAGTGTATATTCACGGGTAATGTGACATCCGTTGGCATCCGTTACTACTACAGTATATGTGCCGTGTCCGAGGTTGCTGGCAGTTGCCGTTTCCGGACCATGTTGCCATTTATAGTCGTAATCCGTTTTACCACCGGTAACGGTCAGCACAACGGAACCATCGGTATAGCCTTCACAGGTTGGTGGTGTAACAACCGCCTCGGCTGCGAGACTGTTTGGTACAACTACCTCCGTCATGCCAAACGTTGTACATCCGCGCGTATCCACTACGACAACGGAATACATTCCGTCTGTCAGATTACTGATACTGCTGGTTGTCTCATCGGTACTCCAGGCATAGCGGTAGGGTTTTGTTCCTCCTTGCGGCAATGCTTCCGAAGTTCCATTGGTATCTCCGTTACAGAGTAATCGCGATGTTGTGAAGTTGATCTTCAGTTCGTCCGGTTGCACCAGCTTGAAATCTGGCGACCAAGCTATAATTCCGTTTCGGTCTGTAATCTTTACGCGGTATAATGCTGACGGACGCTGCAATGCTGTGCTGTCGGATTCTCCGAAAGGCGTAGTACCGCCTGCATTATCAACCACAAACCATTCGTATTGATAGGGTTCGTATGTATGTCCGGCTAAATAAGGTCTTCCGCCTTTGGCATGTGCTACTACTTCCCCATCGGTATAACCATAACAGGAAACATAGTGCTGTTGTGCCAGCGCAACTTCGAGCAACGGTGGTTCTTCTACAAAGATTGTTAATGTATCATAACAACCGCGAATATTTACTTCGGTCTGAGGTAACGCCAGCGCATACTGAGTGTCTTTCGCTACTACGCGATATTTACCTTTACCTATATTTGACAGTGTACTCTTCATGCTGCTTCCTTCGGTAACAGGAGCATCACCTGTCATGCCTGCATGGTTGATCTCATCTGTCCAATCGAAGGTATAGGGATATGTACCGCTCTCGGCACGAACGGTAACATGACCATTCTTCAACCCAAAACCAAGCGGCTCTATATTTTCAACCGTACTCAACAAAACCTTCTGCACAGGTTGATTTATAGTAGCCGGATTTTCGATAACAACCGCGGTAATAAGGTTCTTCGGATCACATCCGTTGCTGTCTTTCAATCGAACAACATAATCACCCTTCTTGAGGTTAAGGAAACTATTTCCTGCTGATTCAGTAAGACTGATCGTATCTATATAATTATTATTCTGAAGAAGATATGCCGTATAGTTTTGCGTTCCTCCCTGTGCGGTCACAGCAATTTTACCGTCTTCACCTTCAAAGCAATGCACATCTGCCTTTACTGCGTTGAAGTTTACAATGGGCGGCCGCTCTTTTACTTCGGCCTGGTCTTTATGATTATCGCCATCCGAGTAACCGTTACCCAACACGCCAAAGGTTGTTTGCAATGATATATCGTAAACGGCTGGCGATCGGTTTCCTATCTCTATACTGTGGTTAGCATCAAGCTGATTCGGAAACGCCTGAAAGGTTTCTCCATTGATATAAATATATATTAACTCGTTGAATGTTATACCGGAATAGGTCTCGCCCGCATATAGCGCCCGATCAAATGTAATTTTGAGCTTAGCGTTGTTATCCTTATAGCATGTCTCCATAATCGGCTCGGTAGATACAATGCCCGGTGCTGATGGCAAGTGTCGGAGAGATATAGGCGCTGTTTCGCGGCCGTAGGCAGAAGTACAGGTATAAAACGCCTTAAATGAAATTTGTTTAAAGAGGTAGTTGTGATAATCTGCACCAAGTGCATCAAACAACTTCTTACCCGATATAACAACTTTATTTCCGGTACCAAACACAGATGGCAAGTTTTGCCAGCCACCGCCTTCAATCATATAGCGCCATTGATAGCCATAGTATGTTTCGGGTATGGATAGTGTGATGTCATTCGTAGATGGAAGGGTATTTGAATTTCCCGGGCTATAGTTTACCGGTGTGAGCGGCCTGCTGTACCGGATCCGTAAGCTACTCTCCGGTCCCATCGAATAAAACGGATCCGACAACGACACATCGAGGTCAGCGTTGGGATCGGGATCATTTATAGCAAATGTTTTTGTCTGATTAACAACTAGAAAAATACTTCTTCTATAGTATGTTGTTACCAGTGCCTGCGTTACTCTTAAATACTTTCCGGATTTAATGATGGCTTCATTAAAGTTTATAATCTCCCCGTTTGATGCGCTGCGCGCGCTGACGTTAGCAATTTCTTCCGTTGTATTATTCGAATACTTCAATACTACCTTTATATTCAGAGCATCTATATCGGCCATCGCCTGAACAGCAGCATTTACCTGTGTAGCATGTACACCGGAAAGTGGTTTGATGTCCACCTGCAATGAACTCTGACCATCGTATCCACGAAAAATTCCTGTCCGATTGATTGACCCTCCGCATGGATAACGATAGTACGATCCTATATTTATCTCCGTATCGCCACCATCGCGGTAATCACAATCCGTCAGGCTTTCGGTGAAACGTTCGGAGTGAATCTTTACTAAGACAACAGAATCCTTTGCGTCCGTAGAGAACGTCTTATCAAACTCCACCCAATCGTCATCGTCCATATTAAAGCGTTGGTACCAGGTGATTTCCTTTCCGCTCTTCGTTACAAGCAATATTCTAAAATGACTTCCGCACTCTACATCGTTATTACCATACATTAACCGCGCTGTCAGCCTATACTCATACTGCTGTGCAGACACTGTCACGCAAGCAACCATACATACTAAAAGTAAAATTGTCTTTCTCATAACATGACCATTTACCAAACTGTACATCGTAATTATCTTTTTAGTATTGCTTTAGCCGTTGCTCCGCTCTTTCCATTTTCCAGTACGGCTCGTATCAGGTATTCGTATTGCACTTCGGGTTGTGCGCTGTCATCGTATACCTGTGTCTCAAACCCTTTCACCACTTTCCATAGTGAAGGTGTTTTGTCTAATTCTCTCCGGTATATTTCCAGCTGCTTCAGATCTTGTATGTCGTGTTTCCATACGAGGTCAACGCGTTTGTTCTTGCGGTTAAAGCGCGCGGTGAAACTTGTGAACTCTCCTTTACGCACGGCTGTCACTGCCGCCTGTATAGTTACAGCCGGTGATGGTGCGGATGATAAACCACGCTTGGTCACTACCGTAAGGGTATATTTATAGTATGCGTTTGATTGTACTGCTGAATCGATATACTGTGCTACGGTAATATCGCTGAACGTTTTCAGTAACATATTCTCAGAGCTTCCCCGCTCCTGCCTGTAAAGTTTCAGAGAACCTATATTTTCTTCACCACCGGTAACCCACGTTAACACAATACCTTTTGCTGTAGCCTTGTAGTTGGTAATGACAGGCGTTGATGGCGGAATCAACTCAGGTTTCTCCAGCGTTACGGCCTGCGATTTGCCGGATTGATTGTACCGACCATCCAATGCGGTTACGGCATAGTATATATTGCTGTTCAGGTTTCGTACTTCAACCGTATCGGTAAAGCTGTTGATACGTACGGCTACATCGTTCAGCGGAATTAACTCCTCTCCTGCTGTTTGTGCTCTATAGATCCGGTAGCCAAGTATATCTTTCTCTTTGTTGGCAGTCCACGACAGTCTCACAACGCCCAGGCTATCCACAACACCTTTTAGTCCGGTAGGTATAGCAGGCGGAACGGTATCGGAAGGTTGAATAAGCACGGGAAATGATTCCACCGGTTCACCTTCGAGGGGTATAGCAGTAATCACAAAGTAGTTGGAAGCCTGCAACGAATCGTATGTGACGCTGCGCTTGTCGGCTGCTATATTTTTCAGTACCGGTTTAAAAGGTCCTTTTGCATTATCCGCTCGCTGCAGTTCAAAACCTTTTAACAGATTATTGCCACGCTCATCAAACTCCCACTCCACTTCCAGCTTGCCAGTCGCATCGGGCACTGCGCGATTGATGTGCGGCACATACATCAACCGATTCTTCCCCTGTCCTTTTATTACTTCCGATGCAGGACCTTCTTCGCTGAATGCTGTAACACCGACAAGACGATAATAAACTGTGGATGTATTATTCGACAATGAATCCGTATAGAACATACGCTGTACGTTCACATTGTCTTTAGCGTTCATGTTCGTGAGCGGTATATCGGTGATGCGCTTGAACACTTTACCGTCATTCGATTTCTCGATGTAGTATGAGTTATACAGATCGCTCAGCAATCCGTAGTTCCAGGCGAGTAAAACACTTTTATCACCAAATATAGCGGTGAGTTCCTGCGGTTGCGGAAGCTTCGTATACTCATTGAGACTCACATACGCTGAACCCATTTCTACTTTCAGTGTCTTCTCCGGTATAGCAGAGATCACACGGTATAAATAACGTTCATCGGGTTTTACAGATTTATCATCAAGTCCCCACCCTGCAAGCAAGGCTGCGGGGTAACACAGATCAGCCGCATACATCGACACGAGATAACGTTGCTCCAGCTCCTGCGCCATGGCGATCAATCTTGATACACCTTTTGAATCAGCATCCGTTAATTGAAATTCCTCACCGTATAGTGCCTGTGCTATAACTGCGGCATAGTTATTCGCAGTAGCAAGTGTTTGCCAGTTGTTGAGTGGCTGTGGCTTCAATGGCTGCGGTGTAAGCACCACCTTTTCGGGTACGGTCAACACAACATTGTTACGCACCACGGTATAGCGTTCTACTCTGAATCCGTAGCGGTTGCTTTGCTTCCACGCGGCTGGTGAATTAACAGCCCAGCGCAACTGAATCATATCCTTCTTTATGTTGGCACGTACACGAATCGCCAGGGTGTCCTGTCCCTGTACGGCCCACGAAGCGATCACGCAAAAAATGATTGTAAAAACGTACCGCATGTTATTTGATGAAATTATAGTAATCGAAACGTGTGTTGGTTCCTTTCGTGCCATCCGGTAATGTATACTGTAACTCGATGGTATAATTACCTTCGCGGATGAAACGATAGTAGCCGTTAATGATGTAGTTATAGTCTGCCTGGCGTGCTGTACCGAGGAACTGGTTGACGATCTTCTGTTGGAGATCAGTGAAATCCTGGCGGTATATCTGCGGCAGGTTATAGATATAGGGGAAGCGCTGACGGGCGAGTCCGTAGAAATTACCATTCTCTACTTCGGTGAGATAAGCTGCCGATACAGGTACCGATTTAACCGGCGGGAAACCGAGTATATTTACATCGCGATCAAGCTTGATACCGGCTACCGGGTAGTTACGATATACCACCGGATCGATATCTTCTTTAAAGTATGCATCACTCAGTATAGCTTTCACTTCTACCAGAGCTTTACTTCCGCTGAACGATGTACCGGTCATTTCAAGCACTTCGAATGGTTCACCTTGTGTGATTTCATATTGCAGTGTGATCACATCGGAAGACACGCGACCCGCAACAGCGTTTCCTTTCTGAATGCTGTTTACTTTCTCGGCAAATGTCTCAAAACGGCTTGTTGCAAACGTATAGTTCAGCAGGCTCTTGCCTACATCCGAACGGATTACCGTGGCTGCCTGGCGATTGGTTACTTCTATAGTGTTCTCTTCGTCATTGACAGCCTGTACGGTATTCTCAACAGCAGTTGCTTCTCCACCGGCTGCATTGCTCAGGGTTACCACGTCAAAACCATAGGTGGTCTGCAGATCGAGTTCCGGCAAAGTATATTTGATCCGGTTCTGTCCTGCATCGTACGTAAAGGCAAGTGCCTCGCGATCGTTGTTGGCTGAAGTGATGTGTACTTCATGTTTATAGTCTGTTGAGAACAGGTAGCTTTGTCCTCGTTTCAGCTGGATATACACTGCATTGGACTCATCGCGTAAAAAGAATTTCTGATCTACTACCGGGTATGCAT
>CBIHOZ010000087.1:0-29226 GCA_966211525.1 uncultured Chitinophaga sp.
CGCTCTTGATAAACATCTGGTGAAACGAACCGGTAGGGGAGAAGTATGATTCAGACCAGTCGAGTCCGCTGCTGGCCTGGAGTAAATTGTTGAGGGTAATTTTACTGCGCTCGTCATTTTTCCATTCGGGTACAGGTGCAGGTTCTTCTACTTTCAGTTTACCTTCTTTCACCAATATACCCACCAGTGCATTGGTTATACTCTTGGTCATCGACCAACCCATCATGCGGCTGGTATAGCTATATCCCTCAGCGTATTGCTCGGCAAGTATATGTCCGTTATATACCACTGCTACACCGTGGGTATAGATCGGGTTCTCCGGATCAACATCGGTAAAGGCAGCGTTAACGACCTCTTTTACTTTTTGGTAATTAACTCCGCTGAATGTTGTATCCCGGATTATATTTCCCATCGGCCAGGCGAGTGAGTCCTGGTTTATAGGCGATAGCGGAGGCCGTACGATTTGCTGGCTGCGCACTATATCTTCGCCCTGTTCTGCGATCAGCGTGCATCCCAGTCGTTCGCGATATATAGCTTTACTGGTCTTCCACAACATCGATACCGATACAGAGGAATCGGCTCGATCTACCGTATAGGGCAGCGATGGCATCCCCGGGAATACCTGGAACTCTTCGTGTACTACACTCTCCGGTGTTCGGCCGGTAACATACACGCACGAGCACATGGTTTTGGCAGCCATGCCTGTCATGATTGGTGGAAAGAAAATTAATATATAGGAGACTGCCAGGATGATGATAACCAGCAAGCTGATACCGAGGTACCGGAAGAATTTTTTCATGTGCAATAGTTACAACGCTAACAAAGCTACTATACCTTTTGAAATCACCTTCATGTGTTTCGGTTTAAATCTAGTATTCTTGGTAAAAATTTCAAGACGTTGAAAAGAAGTAAACTGAGTATAGCCGAGCTGAAGGATTTTCTGGACGAAAAGGTAGTGCTGTATAATCAGCCGGGTTTTATTGAGAACGATCCGGTTTCTATTCCGCATGCGTTCAGCAAAAAACAGGATATAGAAATAGCCGGTCTGTTCGCTGCCGTACTTGCGTGGGGACAGCGCAAAACGATTATCAATAAATGCAGGCAGTTGATGGAGATGATGGACAACGACCCGCATCGTTTTATACTGCAGCATCGCGAAAAAGATCTCAAGCCGTTGCTCATGTTTAAACACCGCACCTTTAACGCAACCGATACGTTATATTTTGTAGAGGCGTTGAAATGGTTTTATCAGAACCATACTTCGCTGGAAGATGCTTTTTATGCCGGGGCGGATCATGAGACAGTAGAGGAGGGGTTGAATCAGTTTCAGAAAATATTCTTCAGCCTGGAACATGCTCCACACCGTACGCGCAAACATATTCCATCGCCCGCGCGAAAGTCAACATGCAAGCGACTTGTAATGTACCTGCGGTGGATGGTGCGTAACGATGATAAAGGTGTAGACTTCGGCATCTGGAAAAAGATAAAGCCTGCCCAACTGGTTTGTCCCTGCGACCTGCATGTGGATCGTGTAGCCCGCAGGCTCAAGTTGATTAAACGAAAACAAACCGACTGGCAGACTGCGCTTGAACTGACGGCACGCCTCCGTGCCCTTGACCCGGTTGATCCGGTAAAATATGATTTTGCTTTGTTCGGTTTGGGAATTGAAGAGGGATGGTCGAAACGTTCTGCATAATTTCGTAATTTCCGAACAAGAATGGTTACCTTTCGTCCCTTGACATAAAGCTTTAATCGAACAGATTCACTGCTGAAATAAACGAAGTGGTAAAAACGTAGTGATATATCGTAGTTTGTAAAACTATCAACCAAAGACCGCTTATGAAGATGATGAAAAACTTTGCTGCACTGTGGGTATGTTTATTGACGTTTCAGTTTTCATTTGCTCAGGAACCTGCAGACCAGACGATCCAGACACCACCGGAAAATTACACGTTGCGTGAACGCTATAGTATTATGAAGGCAAAATCTCAGTCCTTCAAAGAATATAAAGTGGTGAAGGAAAGCGTGATGGATGGAGTGTGGAAGATTACCCGCGACTCGCTGATGGCCAAAGATGTTGCTATTCGCGAAGCGCAGAAAAATATCAACCAGTTGAAGAACCAGGTAGCCAGCGTAGAGGCTAATCTGAAAAAGAAAGAAGAGTCGATGGCAGCCACCCTGCACGACAGCACACACATATCGGTACTCGGTATCGACATCGAGAAGGGTACATTCCTTACCATCGTAACCATCCTGGTAGCAGCGCTGGCATTTGTTATTGTAACGCTGGCCAGTCGCATGAAAATGCTCACCAAGACACTTCAGGAAAAGAAACTTACCATCAACATGCTCACCAACGAGTATGAAGAATATAAACGCAGAGCGATGGAGAAACAAACCAAACTCTCGCGCGAGTTGCAGGACGAGCGAAACAAACTCTCATCGATCCGCAATACATAGTATATCGGATAATTAATTCCGTATAAATGAAAGTATATATAGCCTGCTGCTGTATATACTTTTTTTTATGCGCTTTCAGAAAGCGGCAGCTCCACCGAAAACGTAGTGCCTTTGTTTACCTCGCTGCTCACATGGATCTTTCCGTTCAGGGCCGTCACCAGTTCCTTCACGATCGAGAGTCCGAGGCCCGATGATCCTTCGCCACCGGTAGGTCGTGTGCTCAGTTTTTGAAATTTCCGGAAGAGTAAATTTATTTCATCCGGGTGTATACCTAAGCCATGATCTTGTATCTCCATTTTTAAATGATGGTCGGTTTGCTCGAGTCGAATGATGACGCGCGTATGCGGAGGTGAAAACTTCAGTGCATTGGATATTAGGTTCTCGGAGATGCGCTGCAAGGCAGAGCGATCCGTAATAACACAACTATTCGGTGTATGATCTTCCAGTATCAGTGATATATGTTTGGTAGCAGCGTGCTCTTTGAAGTCATCGAGGTGTTCCTTCATAAACTCACTTACATTTACCGGCTCGCGGGTCAGTACCATAATGCCGCCTTCTATTTTACCGATGTCCAGCAAATTACCGATCAGGTTCTGCATGTTGCTGCAGAGATGCTGAATGTGTAGTATATATTCACCTTGCTCGGGCGATATATTTCCTTTCTGCATATTGATGAGACTGATAAGGCCGAGTATATTATTCACCGGGCTCTTCAGATCATGCGCTGCTACATTCAGAAAATTATCTTTATCAGTATTGAAACGCGTCAGCTTCTTGTTTACTTCCATCAGCTGACGTTCATACGCTTTGCGCTCGGTAATGTCGATGACAGTGCCGCGGCTCATCGTATACTCTCCCAGTTCGTTATAGATAGCTGTAGCATTCAGCAAAACCGGAAACGTGCTGCCGTCTTTTCGCAAAAATGTATGTTCCTTGTTATGAATGAAGCCTTCACGTTTGAAGGCTTCAAAATCATTATAGTATGAAGTATGTTCTTCCGGCAGCAGGATGGAAGTAACATGCATCTTGCCCAGCACTTCATCTACAGTATAGCCCAGCCACTTCAGCTCCGTTTGATTCATTCGTATGATCGTGCCATCAGAAGCAAGTGAGTGATAGCCACAGGGCGCATTGTTGTACAGATCTTCAATTTCCTGCAAGGCGCTTTCGGTCTTGATGCTTTTCACTTGCAGTGTCTCATAAAACATCTCAAGCTCTTCCATATTCTCCTGTAGTTTTTGGTTTAGTTCTTCCGCTACATCAGTCTGTCGTTTAAGTTCTACGGTGCGTTGTTCTACTTTCTTTTCAAGCGAAGTATTAACAAGGTTAAGTTCTTTGATGAGGTGATCGTTTCGTTCCTGTTTCTGTACAATGGTGAACAATGCGAGTACAGAAACAAAAGCGATCAGTATAAAACTGCCATAGCGTATAACGATCTGGCGGTTGTGCGTAACGTTTACTTCTTGAAGCCTGTTGGCCAGCAATACTTTCTCGCGGTTGCTGAACGTGGCTTCATATAGTTGTATACTATCCATCAGTGCTTTTCCGATACCTCCTTTTATACGGGCAAAAGCACTGTCTCTTCCATAAAGATTATACTGGTTAATGGCAGCATCTACCTGGTATAGCTTGCGCGTAATGGCGGGTATAAGTTTAGTGTTCAGCAACGCTGCCTGCTGCGGGTTATCGGTTACCAGTATGGAGATCGTATCAGCGGTTTCCGATAACTGTACGCGACTTCTTTGCAAATTCAGGAAATAGCTAGAATCTCCGGTAATAAGGTAACTGCGCTGATCGGATTCGACATCTCTTAATCGCTTTAACAGTATAGCAGCCTGGTCGATGACTTCGTATGTATGAAAAACCCACTCAACACGGTTCCGACTGTCACGTATTGCATAGTGCGTGATGGCAGCGCTGACACCGGTAAGTATAACAGAACTCACCAGCAGTGTGATGATGCTGTTTGTTTTCATTGGATGGGCGAGAGAAGATAGTAAAAAAATATGGAAAGCGGTACTGCACCAACGATGTTTTATGCTGTAGAATTAACATTTATCAGGTACAGGAGGCAGGCACCGGCTTTGGTCTCACTGAATTTTTAAGAAACTTTACAGAAGCCGTGTAACCAAATTGTAATCCTTAAGTTACCCTTCTTGAAAACTTCACCTTCTGAATTGGACGCACTAACAGACAACGCCCTGATGCTGAAAGTCAGGGATGGCGATCTCGACAAGATGAGCCTGCTCTTCGAGCGGTACAAGAAACCTTTGTTCGGTTTTTTCTACCACATGAATAAAGATGCAGAGTTGAGCGAAGACCTGGTGCAGAATGTTTTCTTGCGGATACTGAAGTATCGTTACCTCTTCCGCGGAGATGGTGACTTCAGAACGTGGATGTTTCACATCGCGCGCAATGTGAGCCACGATCACTTCCGCAAGAATAAAGTAGCTGCTAAAGACTCGCTCGAAGCCTGGCAAGACCGGCTTGGCAGCGATGAGAATCGCTCCTCCGGTATACAACGCGAAGAAGAAATGCATTTACTCTCCATGGCCATGGACAGGTTGCCCGAAGACAAACGCGAAATTCTGGTGCTCAGTAAATTTCAGGACAAGAAGTATAAAGAGATCGGCGAGATACTCGGCTGCACCGAAGGTGCCGTGAAAGTAAAAGTTTTCAGAGCGCTTCAGGAATTAAAGGAAATGTATCAAAAACTCGAAACGCGATATTAAGAACTCGTAGCTAAAAACTCGCAGCTCGAAGCTAAAGAAAAGGTATGGAACGAAATGAAATAAAAGCACTGCTGGTAAAGTATAACGCAGGGCAGGCCAGTGCAGAAGAAGTAAATATACTCGAAAAGTATATCGAAGCAGGTGTAATCGATTTGTCGGAACTGCAGGAACTACATTTGATCGAAGAGCAGATCATGCAACTGGAAGTGCCTGCACCTTCGCTGCAACTGGACGATAACTTTTATCAGATGCTGGCAACGGAAAAGAAAAGTCAGTTAAAAACATTTTCATGGAAGAAGTTCTTTGCCTGGCCTGAAATGTTGCCGCGTCTTGCCTTTGCTTCGGTTACACTCCTTACCGGACTTGCTATAGGGTACTGGGTTCGTCCGCAGGCCGCAGAAGGTGCTGCTAACAACGGACAAATCGCTGAGCTCAGTCAGCAGGTAACAGACCTGAAAGAGATGATGATGCTTTCACTGCTGGAAAAAGAATCTGCAACGGACAGGCTGAAGGCCGTAAGTCTTACACAGGAAATGAACCAGGTAAGTACCAAAGTTACCCGCGCCCTCTTTGAGACACTGAACAACGATAGCAACGTAAATGTGCGACTCGCAGCGCTGGATGCTCTAAAGCCTTACGTGAAAGAGAGCTCCGTGCGTGAAGAGCTGATACGTTCGATCGCGAAACAGGAATCACCACTCGTGCAGGTAGAACTTGCTGAAATGATGGCAGCCCTGCAGGAAAAGTCTTCGGTAAAAGAACTTGAAAAGTTACTCGAACAGCAAAACACGCCGAAGGAAGTAAAGGAGAAGATACGGGAAACCATACAGGTGCTCATCTAGAAAAACCGCAGAAGGTTTAGAGGTTAAATACCACAGTATATATAGTTGGTTTTAAACACAAGAACTATGAAAACGACATTACTAAGTATAGGTATAATGCTGTGTATGGCAAATGTATACGCGCAGCTTAAACATACCGAGATAACATCCAAAGAATTTACATTCGAAAAGAAAGATGTTAATAACACATTGCTCATTGAAAATATCAATGGAAGTATAACGGTGACGGGCTATAGCGGTGATAAAATTCTGGTACAGGTTACCAGAACCGTTCGCGCCAAAACACAGGCCCGGTTCGATAAAGCCAAAGAAGAAGTAAAAATGGGAGTGATAGACCTCGCAGATTCCATTATACTCTATAGCAGCGATGGCTGCACTAGATTCGGCCGGGGAACAGCCAATAACAGAGGCAGAAATGGCTGGAGCTATAATTGGAATGAGCGCGATGGCTGCCGCACGGAATATGAGTATGATCTGGATTTTGTAGTAAAAGTGCCGGCCGGTATAAATATAGATGTAAGCACCATTAACAACGGTAATGTAGCGGTGCAGGGTGTAACCGGTATCGTGATCGCCAACAACATCAACGGAAGTATAAAATTACAAAACCTGGTTCGTGAAGCAGAAGCGAGTACCATTAACGGAAACCTGGATGTAGAGTATACTACCAATCCGAAAAACAAATGCCGCTTCTATACACTCAATGGCGACATCAATGCACTGTTTCAAAAAGGACTCGCGGCCGACCTAAGCTTCGAAAGTTTCAATGGTAATTTCTATACCAACATCGAAAAGATAGAGGCACTGCCCGCGAAGATTGAAAAGAGTGACAAAGGCAATGGTATACGCTATAAAGTAATGGACAACCTCTTTAAGACCGGCCAGGGCGGAGTGAAGCTTGACTTTGAAACGTTCAACGGAAATGTATACCTGAAGGAGAAAAATTGAAAATACCGTTATCCGTTAATGGTTAATCGTTATAAGTTATTCGCTACACGTTAATCGTGCCTGAAACTTACAACGCAGCTGCATGATCAACCAGACGAATGACCAACGATAATACATATATACACATAACGGATAACTGACAACGGATAACTGATAACGAATAACGGACAACGAATAACGACTACGGAAATGAAAAATCAAATACTGGCAATAGCCCTCGCACTGATCACCTTCGGAGTGATACTTATCTCATCATCGATTGCAAATGCACAGAGCAACAGCGAATTTACGGTGCCGCTGAGCGATCCATCCAAGCGAGGTAAACTGAAGGCGCATCTTAATTTCGGTTCGATTACAGTAAAGGGAACTGCGCGGAAAGATGTATTGGTAAAGTATAAATCAAGTGACGAGAATGATTGTGAAGATTGCGATGACGACAAGGATAAGGACAAAGATCGTTCGCATAACAAGAATCGTAACAACAACGATAACGACAAAGGCGGCTCCAAATCTGAAGGACTTCGCAAGATAGGTGGTAGCGGTATGGACCTGGAAGTTACCGAGAACAACAACTTTGTTAAGGTACAATCCGATTCATGGAATCATAAACTTGACCTGGAGATTGAAGTGCCTTCCGGTTTTGATATGGAAGTACATACCTATAACGATGGCGATCTGATGGTGACGAATGTGCAGGGTGACTTGGAACTGACCAATTACAATGGAGAGATCACAGCGCTCAACATTTCAGGTGCTATCGTAGCAACAACCTTTAACGGTGAAGTAAAAGTAACATTCGATAAAGTAAAGGACGGAGCACCGATGTCGTTCACAACCTTTAACGGAGATATAGACCTCACGTTCCCGGCAACACTCAAAGCATCATTCAAAATGAAAACAGAACAGGGCGAGATTTTTACAGGCTTTGATATGAAGATGACGAGTGCAGGTCCGGTGCAGAAAAAAGATGCGAAGTCAGGGGTATACCGTGTTACAGTAGATGACTACAAACGTGGTGATGTGAATGGAGGAGGAGCCGAGATCATGCTGAAAAATCATAACGGAGATATATACGTCCGCAAGAAGTAGTTGCTTCGCGATGATAACAATGACGTAAAGTAAGGCTTATTTTTATTAATGGTTTATTGGGAAGAGCGGTATGACACAAGTCGTGCCGCTTTTTTTTGTTATAACCAACGATATATAGTGTACCGGCATTGTAAAGTATCTTCCTGGCGGTGTTTTTTTTCGGAATTGTTTTTTCGAATTTTGGGTTTAGATAGTAAATCAAATACCAGTATGCCATTACCAGTTGGAACAAAGGCGCCCGATTTCACATTGGGTTCAACCAGTGGAAAAGACTTTTCACTGTATCGCGACATGAAGAACAAGCCTTGTGTTTTATACTTTTATCCGAAAGATTTTTCAGTAGGCTGTACCAACGAAGCATGCAGTTTCAGAGATACCTTCGAAGTGTTCAAGGAATTGAATATTACCATCCTCGGCATCAGCCGTGATTCATTGGAGAGTCACGCGAAGTTTAAAACAACACTTGCACTTCCATTTGATTTACTTTCTGATCCTGAAGGAAAAGTTTGTCAGCTGTACGATACACAATTACCGTTTGTGCCGTTGTTTACCAAGCGCACAACGTACCTGCTCGACAAAGACCAGACTATATTAGCGATGTACCAGAATATATTCTCCTCCAAGCGGCACATCAAAGCAATGGTAGAGAATGTTACAGCACCCACACGCAGGCAAGCCGTTTAGGCTTCCCACCATGGTAAAGGAAACTTGATCTCGGTTACCGATGTAACAACCATATCGGGTTTAAAAGCATACTTGATCAAGTCTTCTTTCTTGGTAATGCCGCTCAGGGTAAGTATAGTTTTATAGCCCATCTGCACACCGCCTTGTATATCGGTATCCATCGTATCACCGATTACGGTTGTGTCTGCTGTTTCAAGTCCTAATGCTTTACGGGCCGAGCGCATCATTACCGGGCCTGGTTTACCGATCACAAAAGCTTTTATACCCGAAGCTTCTTCAATCATCGCAGTAGTAGCTGCTATACCGAGGTTAGCCCATCCGGCTTTTTTAGGAGAAGGATCACGGTTGGTAGTAATAAACTTCGCGCCTGCCAGAATCATATCAACGGCACGCTGCACCATTTCGAGTGTAAAGTTTCGGCCTTCACCCAGTACAACAAAATCAGGATCAGTCTCTACGAGCGATATACCATTTTCATGCAAGCTTGTGAGCAGACCACCTTCACCGAGTACATACGCTGAACCATTGGGGATTTGTCCGGCCAGAAATTTACCCGTGGCCATTGCACTGGTATAGATATGTTTTTCATCCACGTTTATACCCAGCTTCTTCAGTTTGCGTACAGCTTCCGTGCGCGTACGCTGACTGTTATTCGTCATAAACATGAAGGGTATATCTTTTTTAAGTAACATGGCTATAAATTCGTCAGCACCCGGTATAAGTATATCACCACCGTATACAACACCATCCATGTCAATGAGTAAGCCTTTTGCCATTTTATGTAGAGTAAGTTATAGTCAAATATAGTTAACGGTTAGAAGTTATCCGAAAAAATCCAATTGCACAAAGCACACAAAAGAAAATACAAAGTTTCACAAAGAAATTATAGTACAGCCAACATCAACACCTCAACACACCAACACCTTAACACAACTCACACACATACCCACATAAACACCTAAACACGCTTAAACACGTCTCGTGCTATTTCGCACAATCAACTCCGTAGGCAGAATCTTCGTAATCGGCTTAAACTCCTGTTTGTTTTCCACTTGCTGGATGAAGAGTTTCGCAGCGGTTTGTCCCATGTGGTAAGCGGGTTGTGCTACAGTAGTTAGCGAAGGTTCGATGAATTGTGATACCGGTTCGTTGGTAAATCCTACGAGCGATATTTCATCGGGTATACGCACACCTTTTTCTTTCAGCACTTGCATGGCAAGTATAGCTACCGGGTCGTTCATGCAAAATATAGCATCAGGACGCAGCGGTAAATCCAATAGCTTATGCGTGGCCGCTGTAGGATCGGTATGCAGATCTTTACAGTGAATGATCAGGTCTTCGTAAAGCTCTATATTATAGTTGCGTATAGCATCGCGATATCCGCGCAAGCGTTGATCACTTACATATAGTGTTTCCGGCCCACCGATAAAAGCAATGCGTTTACATCCCGTGCGGATCAAATGTTCAGCAGCTTTAAAGCCACCGTTGTAATCATCCACTACAACTTTTGAGACATCGAGCTCGCTGGTAACACGATCGAACAATACAATCGGTATTTGCTTGGCGAGTAAATGTTCGAGATGCTCTACATTTTTAGTCTGACTTGACAATGAAATCAGCAACCCATCCACCCGGTTCGACACCAGCATGTGGATATTTGATTTCTCAGTTCGCAGTGATTCCATGGACTGACAAATCATAATACTATAGTCATGCTTCGCTGCATACTCCTGTATACCACTGATGGTAGAGGAGAAGAAGTGCATGGCGATCTCGGGCACCACTACACCAATTGTATTCGTCTTTTTTATCCGCAGACTTTGTGCTACACGATTGGGTTCATAGTGCAGTTGCTTGGCAAGTTCGAGTACAGCTTTTTTGGTTTCAGGATTTACATCCGGAGCATTACGGAGCGCGCGCGAAACGGTTGAGATGGAAATGTTCAGTTTAATAGCAAGGTCGCGGATGGTAGCCTGAGGGTTCTTCATTTCAGAAATTCACGGAAATAGCTCAATAGTACAAGGTCAGTCGATAATATCAAAACAATTTATCGCCCTGAAGTAACAAACGATTTCTGAAATATTATTCTGAAAATAAATATAATTTCAGTATTGAGATCGTTTCCGGAATCGTTATTTTTAAAATAATATTTCGTGGCAGGATGGCAATTGAAACATTTCGATTACTTCGCCTGTGATAAAAGTTTGTGCAGATATCGAACCCAAACCCTTTACTGCCATCAAACTATGCTTGCGGAAAAAGACGATCATGTACTTTTTGACTTAATATGCCAGGGCGATCAACGCGCTTTTTCGGTATTGTTTGATCGGCATTGGAAGCGCTTATACCATGCCGCCTATCGCGTACTGGAAGATGAAACCGTTGCTAAAGATGTGGTGCAGGATGTACTCATCTCGCTGTGGGAGAAAGGTCGCGACCGAAATATACTCAACATACAAGCGTATCTATACCAGGCAGTAAAACTGCAATGCTTCATGCATTTGCGCTCGGGTGCTATATCTAAAAAACATCTCGAACACATAAACCTTGTAGCAACAACCAACGAAACGGAAGAAGCACTTCACGCGGCAGAACTACAATCTGTGCTGGAAGAAGGTATGGCTACACTTCCGGAAAAGTGTCGCGAGATTTTTTACCTGAGTCGTTTTGAGTTATTGCCCAATAAAAAAATTGCCGAGCAACTTCACATCTCGCCTAAAACAGTTGAGAACCAAATCACCAAAGCGCTGCGTATGCTGCGTCTTTCCATCGACAAGCTGGTGATGATAACGGCCCTGCTCATCGATAACTTCTGATTTTTTTCTTTTCCAAAATTTTTTCTGATCACGCGTAGGGGATCACACAATCGTGTGCAACTACCCATTAGATCATGAAAATAGACGAACATCAATTCCGGAAATTGCTCGATGCCTACATCAACGGCACGGCATCGGCCGCGGATAAACAACTGCTGGATGAATTTTTTGAATCCTATCCGGAAGCTGAACAACGCGTGTCTCAAGATGAAAGCATCAAGCACGAGCTGTGGATGAAGCTTTCTGAAAAATTGCAGGAGCCTGAACCGGCAAGACGCTATCTCGTATCACCGTGGTATTCGGTGGCTGCGGCACTGGCGTTGTTCATGGCAACGTTCTATTTCCTGATCTACAAAAAACAGGATGATGTTGTGAAGCCCGAAGCGATGGAGATGAAGCAGCAGACAGTACAAACATCACGCGGACAAAAGTTAAAGATCGATCTGCTGGACGGCACGCAGGTAATTCTAAATACCAATAGTACACTTACATTCCCGGAACAATTTACGACATCAACACGCGAAGTATATCTGGAAGGTGAAGCGTATTTCCAGGTGGCACGCGATGCTTCAAAACCATTTATAGTTCACACTGCTTCTGCCAATACAACGGTACTCGGTACATCCTTCAACGTGCGCACATCGCCTGATAAAATTACCGAGATCACATTGGTGGAAGGTAAAGTAAATGTAGGATCACGCCTGCACACCGCACTGGTAAAAGATGTTATACTCGAACCGTACCAGCAGGCTATCGTTACCAGTGGCAACGAAGCTATCAGCAAAAAGAAAGTAGATGTACAGGCGTTTGTT
Source organism: uncultured Chitinophaga sp. (assembly GCA_966211525.1). Lineage (GTDB taxonomy): Bacteria > Bacteroidota > Bacteroidia > Cytophagales > Cyclobacteriaceae > Ohtaekwangia. The sequence continues at coordinate 12,384 of CBIHOZ010000087.1, forward strand.
GACTGGAAAGACAACATCCTCCATTTCGAAAACATTACCCTGGCTGAAGCAGCCGAGCAACTCGAGGCATGGTATAATGTAGATATAACCTTCCAGAACCCTGCGCTTGGTAACTGCACCATCAACGCCACCTACAAGCAGGAGACACTACCGAATATCCTGAAAAGTATAGAGTATATGCTCAAAATAACCTGCACACAGAAAGGAACGAGCGTAATGATGCAGGGAAAGGGATGCGACATCAAACCCAAACAAAACAATATATGACCGAAACGATCCGATTGAATCCTCCTTAGCGATACGGACTCTCAATCAACTTGAGAGTAAAAAGATAGTCCGGGTACAAACATTTTGGCCGATGCTTCCCCGGACTACAGCCTGAGAATTAGTGATAAAACTCAAACCTTAACAAACCTATGAAATTTTTACGTAAGCTGTTCATGCTTATATCGAAGTACACATTGCGCCTTTTTATCATACAGGTAATCTGTATGAATCTTGGCTTTGCAGCGGCTACCAATAGCCAGAGCCTGGATAAGATTAAAGTTTCGCTTTCGCTGGAAGATGCTTCGCTGGCAACCATATTCCAGGAGCTGGAAGCGAAAACAAAATTTGTATTTGCTTATTCAGCACAACTGGAGTCAGACAAATCGTTCGACCTGCACTACAAGGATGCATCTTTGCGCCAGGTGCTGGAAGATCTTTCCGGTAAAGCATCTATTGAATTCAAACGCATCAACAAAACCATTTCCGTTACTGCCAGAGCAGAACGCAAGTCTCAGCCGGTCGCGGTAGCTATACAGATTACCGGTACGGTAACAGATGAAGGCGGTGAACCATTGCCCGGAGTAAATGTGCTGGAGAAAGGCACATCCAACGGTACGGCTACTGATTCTAACGGAAATTTTACCCTGCAGGTAGCGGATGAAAACGCAGTGCTTGTCTTCTCGTTCATCGGGTATAAAGCACAGGAAGTTCGCGTAGGTACACAAACATCTATACCGGTACAACTCGTGCAGGATGTAACTACCATGCAGGAGATTGTTGTGATCGGATATGGCGAGCAGGAGAAGAAAGATCTCACCGGTGCTGTATCGGTTATCGACAACCGCGACCTTGCCAAAGTACAAGCCACCACGGTAGCAGAAGCGATGCAGGGACTTGCTGCCGGGGTAAATATACGGAACAGTGGTCGTGCAGGTAGTGAATCAACGATCGAGATCCGTGGTCTCGGAAACTTCTCGAACAACCAGCCGCTCTATGTAATTGATGGTATACCTACCATTGCCACGCGCGATTTCAACGCGGCCGATGTAGAGTCTATCCAGATTCTGAAAGATGCATCTGCTGCTGCTATATATGGATCGCGTGCAGCGAACGGTGTGATCATCATCACCACCAAGAAAGGAAAATCAGGACCACTGAAAGTAGATTTCTCCGGCCGCTATGGCGTACAGACGTTGCCGAAGTACGAATTCATGAGTGCGGCAGATTTCAAGAAGTATAACACGATGGCCTATCGCGAAGCTATTGAAGTGGAAAAATTTCCGTGGGTGATCGATCAGGGCTATCAGCAATTCCCGGAAGGTATAGATACAGACTGGCAGAGTGAGACATTCCGCACAGCACAAACGCACGACTATAACTTATCTTTCTCGGGCGGTAATGAATTCGGTACCTATTTAGTATCCGGAAATTACTTTGGCAACACCGGTACCAGTATAGGTTCGTCATTCGATCGCTATAGCTTCCGCGTGAACACCGAAGGCAAGCGTGGTATATTTAAGATCGGAGAGAACCTGTCCATATCACATGGTCATTCAGACGATCTCATTACGAATCCGTTCTGGGACATGCTGCGCATGTTACCAACCATACCGGTTCACGATCCTACACACCCGGGAGGTTTTGGTTATGGTGATGAAGCTGCAGCGCGTACATTCGGAGTAAACCCGATAGCACGTGAGTCCCTGGAAGAAACAACCAACCAGAACTTGCGCTTGCGCGGAAACGCTTATGCCGAACTGAGCTTTTTGAAAGATGTATTGAAATATAGAGTCAACGCTGGTCTTGAAGTTAGCAATGAAAACTATAAATATATACGCAAGGTCGGTAACTGGACATTGAATCAACCGTTCGATCCATCTGCTGTAAATGAATTCCGAGCAGAATATGTTTCCTCATTGATCGAGAATACCATTCACCTGAATAAAGATATAGGCAAGCACCACATCGATGCCGTGATCGGTACAACCTTCCAGCGTCAGAAGTATGATCGCATCTCCGGCACAAAGCGCAACCTGGTTGAAGTGGGCGGCAGATATTATGATGTACTCGATGCAGGAACGACCAATCCCGAGGCAGGCGGCTTCAACAACGAAGATGCACTCATCTCATACCTCGGTCGTTTCAACTATTCGTTCAATGAAAAATATTACCTCACCGGTACCATTCGCAGAGATGGATCATCGCGTTTCGCGAAGAACAATCGCTGGGGTAATTTCCCTTCGGTAAGTGCTGCGTGGCGTATCAGCGGAGAAGAATTTTTCAACGTTCCGTTTATAGACGATCTGAAGATTCGCGCCAACTATGGCGAGCTTGGTAACTCCAGTATAGGACGTACAGTCGGATACGGAGGAAGCTTCTACGGCTCTTCGATCTATAACATTGGTAACTGGGATAACCTTTCACTTCTCAACTCTTCCGTTATTGCTACACTAGGTCGCGATCAACACATCGTGAATGGCGCCACACAGGTAAAACTGGCAAACGCAGATCTTCGCTGGGAAACGAAAGAAGTTGTAAACATCGGAACAGATATAGCGCTCTTCAATAACAAGCTTGCCTTTACGATGGAGTACTTCGTAGCAACAACACGGGATGTACTGACAGCCATGCCTATATTATTATCTACCGGTAATGATGGTGGCGATCCGTTCGTTAACGCAGCGAGTATACGCAACAAAGGTATAGAGATCTCTACTACCTGGAAGGAACAGCGCGCAAGCGGGCTCCGCTATAGTGTAACGGCTAACTTCTCTACCGTACGCAACGAAGTACTGGAGTTAGGTTACGGTAACGAAGAAATACTAAGCGGTATAACAAAAACTGAGATAGGTGAACCAATCGGTATGTTCTACTTGCGCAAGACGGATGGTCTATTCCGCAGCGAAGAAGAAGTACTGGCACACGTAAACTCAACCGGTAAAGTTATTCAACCGAATGCCAAGCCGGGTGATATACGTTATGTGGATTTTGATGATAACGGAGAGATCAACGATGCTGACCGCCAGATCGTGGGCAACCCGTGGCCTAAATTTGATCTCGGTCTTGTGCTGAACCTCGAGTATAAGAACTTTGATCTGTCCACACTATGGTATGGATCATTTGGACAGAAAGTATATAACGGCTCACGTGCAGCAGTAGAACGCTTCGATGATAACTCGAACTACTTCGTGTTTGAAGAAGGAAGCGAGCCGTTCCAGGAAAATCCAAACAGCGATTTCCCAAGATTACTCTACGGTGATGATCGTAACTCACGCGGAGACACAGACCGCTGGCTCGAGAACGGTTCATACTTCAGACTGCGTAACGTTACCCTCGGCTATAATTTCCCGAAATCAATAACCGAACGCGTTAAACTTAACAGTGCACGCATTTATGTTACAGGACAAAACCTGTTAACGTTCACAAAATATACCGGTCTTGATCCTGACTTTACAGCACCGGATATATGGCGCAGAGGTCACGATGAAGTGCGTTACCCGAATGCGAAAACATTTTTGGTAGGTCTTCAATTTAATTTCTGATCCTAAAGTCAATCTGCTATGAAAAGCTTAAAACTATATATACTCCTCATACTGTTCGTATCCATTACCTTCAGTTGCAGCGAAGACTTGCTGGACATTGATAACCCGAATACACCAACCGTTGACCAGGGATGGAAAACGGAAAAGGATGCCGAGATGGGTATCAATGCCGTATACAATATGTTCTATAAACCTTCTACCTGGACACGCTGGATATACTTCCGCTATGATCTGTCATCGGATGAAGGACATAGTACGAGTCCGTGGGTGGAACTTGCTGATTGGACACGCTTCCGCTATAACAACTATAATTTCTGGGATGGTAACAACTGGCACTGGCGCGATTTCTACAAAGCTATATTTCGTGCAAACCAGGTGCTGGCCTATGTACCGGAAATAGAATTTACCAACCAGGCGAAGAAAGACCAGATATTGGCGCAGGCAAGATTTATACGGGCGCTATATTATTACCAGATCGCTGTACTGTGGGAGAATGCACCGATTGTACTCGAACCATCGCAACCACAGGATGAACCGGAGCAACGTACCGAAGCCGAGATATGGGCACAGGTGGAAGAAGATCTCAACTGGGCTAAAGATAAATTACCAGACCAGTGGGACGATGCCAATGTTGGTCGCGCTACAAAAGGCGCAGCCAAGGCATTACTCGCCCGTGCATATATGCAGCAAGGTAAACTGCCGCAGGCAAAAACAGAATTGGACTGGCTCGTGATCGGAGAAGGTAAAGGATACTACGGTCTTGTAGATAATTACCGCGATAACTTTACACACACCAATGAAAACAATAAAGAATCTGTTTTCGAAATTCAATTCAGCGATGTGAACAAAGGTGGTGATGGCGATGATCTCACGGCTTCGATGGGTTTTCAGCGTACGCAGTTCTTTGCGCCCGGTGGTATAGGCTGGCAGGACGGTAAAGCGCGTGCCTGGCTTATCGATGAGTATAAGAAAGAGTTGACAAAAGATGGTGAATATGATTCACGTTTGCTCTACAACATCTTCTACAAACAGGCTTATAAAGATTTTCCAAACGCAGCCAACAATGATACACTGGTATATAACAGACCGTGGAATAACAATGCATGGGGTAATGAAACGTTTATCAAAAAATACTCAACGTATTATTATCGGGATCGTGAAGATTACCACGCGCCTAACAACTTCCGCTTCATCCGCTATGCCGATGTACTGCTGATGTATGCCGAGTGTCTCAATGCAGCAGGACAAACTGCCGAAGCTTATACCTATGTAAACATGGTTCGTGAACGGCCGAGTACAAATCTTGAAAAGCTGGAAGTCGCTCACCCGGAGATTGGCATGGACCAGGCTCTTTTCGCGAAGCGTTTGCAAATGGAGCGCTCACTCGAGCTCTGCTTTGAAGCGGTACGTTGGGGCGACCTGAAACGTTGGGGCTTACTCACAACACAGGCTGGTATAGATGAATTGAAAACACGTGATATAGACTTCAATAATTTTGTGTTGCAGCGCAATCACCGCCTGCCACTTCCGCAGATTGAAGTTGATAACAACACGAACCTGATTCAGAATACGCCTTACTAAACAAAGGACTTTTATGATGGGAAGCACTATAATTTATAGTGCTTCCTTTTTTAACTATTTCTGTTTTTAATCAAAAAGCGTGTGATCGGATATCATAGCCTTGCTATTGTATTTTTTCTCAGCGGTATAGCACCCCGGTATATAGATTCGAATGCAGAAATGCAGCAGGACAGAAAACCTGTCGATGGAATCCGCATTGCCTGGGACTATAGCACGTTGAAGCAGCTTTCTCCGGTGGAGGCGAACTATGCAGGCTATGCCCGCATGATAAAATTACATAATGGTAAATTGTTTTGTGTATACGAAAGCGATGGATTGGTATATGCGATAAAAAGCGATGTGCATGGTAAACAGTGGAGTAATCCAATAGTGGTCGCATCGAAACAAGATGATATAGCGCGTGCTGTGCCGGAAGCATTGCAGTTGCATGATCAAAGTATACTGGTGCCCTATAATCTTCGTCCGCGGGGTAATAATAGTGATTCCACCAAACGATTTGCCATTGAAGTAAAGCGAACACAGGATGAAGGTATCCATTGGACTGACGCAGTGGAGGTATACCGTGCGGGACATGAATTTAAAAACGGATGCTGGGAACCCGCGCAGATACAATTGCCTTCCGGGGAGATACAACTATATATTGCCAACGAGGGTCCCTATACAAAATCAAACGAGCAGGAGATAACACTCTTTCGCTCGCACAACAATGGAGCAAGCTGGACAAAAGGTGAGCAGGTAAGTTTCAGAAGCGGCTACCGCGATGGCATGCCCGTACCCGTACTGTTACAAAACAAGCGTGACATAATTTTCGCTATTGAAGATAACGGTATTGATGGAAAAGAATTTAAGCCCGTCATAATTCGTTCGTCCAGCGAATGGAAGAATGCTCCGGTACTGGCAGCGAGCACAGACCGCGAATATGCCATGGCGAGTGAGGCACGTATACCCGCAGATAAATACGCGGGTGCACCCTATATACGCCAGCTACCATCCGGAGAAATTATACTTTCATACCAAAGCAACGAGTATCGAAAAGATTTCCAATGGGACAGGAGCGACATGGTAGTGGCTATCGGCTCAGCCGAAGGAAGAAATTTTAATCGGAAGAGTATACCTTTCTATACCACTGATTCCGCCAAAACTACCTTGTGGAATTCGCTGTGTGTGGAAAATGATAGCACGGTTATAGCACTTGGATCGACCAACATCTACGGTAAGACAGCCGTGTGGATGATTAAAGGATATATACTTCGTGAGATCAAATCACACAACACCACACTAAACGTTGATGGCGAAAGCAAAGAATCACTGTGGCAGACCAATGCCCCTGTATTTATAGGTGGGTATGGATCAACACAGGCAAAGATCCGCGCCGGCTGGAATAAAGATAATTTGTTATTCTCGGTACGTGTGAAAGACAAGAGTATAGATGTATCCGGAAGTGATCCTGAAAAAAATGATGGTATTCGTTTGTTGGTCGATGTTCGGAATCTCTCAGTAAACCCCAATGTGGAAAATGTCTATGCTATGTTTATTACCGCGGCAGGTAAGACATTCTATAAGAAAAGAAATGATGCTCAGTGGACAGCGTGGAGTCCTCAAACTATAGCAGCAAAATCGAAACGGCTGGCCGATGGCTACCAGTTGGAAGTAAGTATACCGTGGACGACAATGTCATGTTCTCCTGCGAAAAACAAGCGCATCGGTTTTCAAGCCGAAGTAAATGAAAGCAGTAACGGCACACATCGTTATACCGAGCCTATATCCGGAAATGTAACAGACCAACCCTTTACCTGGTCACCCTTAATTTTAACCGAGTAGCAGCAAATGAAAATGAAAAACGTACGATATATAGCTTTAATAGTATGGATGACCGGTAGTGTGATAGGCAATGACCTGCATGCGCAGACATTCTCGAACCCGATCAGTGAGATGGCCGACCCGCACATCACGTACTATAACAATTTCTATTACCTCACCGGTACCACCGGCAACAATGTTACGCTTCGAAAAGCGACTACGTTGAATGCACTGAAGTATGCTCCGGGTATAGTAGTGTTTACAGCACCGTCCGGAGGACCGTGCTGTAACTTCTGGGCGCCCGAACTACATCGGATTGGCAATGCATGGTATATATACTATACGGCCGGCACGATCAGTGATCTGAGTGGACAGCGAACCTGGGTAATTGAAAACACCGCAGACGATCCAACCACCGGCACATGGACGAACCGCGGACAAATTTACCATCCCACGGAAAACTTCTGGGCGATCGATGGATCTATACTTTCCCTGGGGAACAAGAATTACTTCTTATGGTCGGGCTATAGCAGTGGTTCAAATTCTGTGCAACGTATTTATATAGCCGAGATGTCCAATCCATGGACACTGACCGGACCAAGAGTTTTGTTGTCGAGTCCCGAATATAGCTGGGAGCGCAACGGAGAAATAAATGAAGGTCCTATCATTCTGAAAAAAAATGGTAAAGTATTCCTGGTATACTCGGCCAGCGGTTGCTGGACACCCGATTATGCATTGGGAATGTTAACCATGAACGAAAGTGCTGATCCATTGGTAGCCGCATCATGGACAAAATCACAGCAGCCCGTTTTTGTTTCAAACACCAGCGCAAATGTATACGGTCCTGGTCACAATGGATTTTTTACATCACCCGATGGAACTGAAGTCTGGAATGTATACCACGCCACAACGGTATCGGCAGGCGCATGCGACCATACACGTACTACACGCGCGCAAAAGGTAGCGTGGAAAGCCGATGGCACTCCCGATTTTGGTATACCGGTTGCCGCAGGCGATACACTTGTAGCACCGGCAGGAGAAGTTTCGCTGCCAGTATCCACTACGTTGCAGAACGGAGTATATAAACTCACGGCACGCCATAGCGGCAAAGCACTTGCGTTGAAAGGATGTTCGCCCGCATTAGGTGCCGATGTTATTCAGAACAGTTGGCAAGGCACAGCGTGTCAGCGCTGGAATATACAGTTTACAGGGGATGGCTATTTTGTGCTGACCGCTGCCCGCGGGGGACTCGCGCTGGATGTTGCCGGATGTTCGAATGATAATTACGCCAACGTACAAACATGGGCTCCGAATGGAGCACCGTGCCAGCAATGGAAAATTGAAGATGCCGGCAATGGATACTATAGATTGCTTGCGCGCAATAGTAACAAAGCGCTTACCGTTGTGCTCAATTCCGGTGATGATGGAGCCGATGTAGTGCAACAGGATTGGACCGGTGCAGAAGGACAGCAATGGAAGATTGAAGTTTCTGAGGAAGTAATTACAGGCAACGAGTCTGATATAGCCAAACGCTTTACAGTATATCCGAATCCCGCGAAAGAGAATATCACCCTGACCACAACGGCTGCCGCTCAGGTAAACCAGGTTACATTGATGGATATATATTCGAGACCGGTGGGAGAGTTGAAGGCCGTACAACATTATGATCAATGGACACTGAATATGCATAATGTAGCGTCTGGTCTTTACCTGCTGCGTGTTCAGTACGATAAAAAAGAAGCCATTCTAAAAGTTATGATCGAGAAATGAGATATACCGGTATATATATAATCATGTTGATGAGTCTGGCAGCGTTCGGACAGGAAACGTTCACCAACCCTATATTGCCTTCGGGCGCTGATCCGTGGGTAACCTGGAAAGACGGTTACTATTACTATACAAATACCGTGGGCAACCGCATCATTCTCTATAAAACGGAGAAGCTTCATGAATTAAAGAAAGAAACGCCTAAAACGGTTTGGACACCACCTGCTACTGGTCCTAATTCAAAAGCGATCTGGGCACCCGAGCTGCATTACCTGGATGGTAAGTGGTATCTATACTATACCGCCACCGATGTAAACAACGATGGTGATGCTTCACGGTATATATTTGTACTTGAAAACAAATCAGTTGATCCGTTGCAAGGCACGTGGACTGATAAAGGTAAAGTAAATATGCAGCACTCCGGGCTTGACGGCTCTGTTTTTGAACATCGCGGCAAGCGTTACTTTGCATACTCCGCATATATAGGCCCTCAAAGTGTACTCGTGATTTCCCTGATGAAGAACCCGTGGACGTTGGCAGGTAAACAAGTTGTGATTGCCAAACCCGACAAGATATGGGAGAAATTTGGCGGAAGAGAAATTCTCGAAGGCCCACAGTTCCTCATGAATAATACCGGTAAAGTATTTATTATATACTCTGCAAGTGCCTGCTGGGCAGATGAATATTCACTGGGCATGCTTACTGCGAATGACAAAGCGGATCTGCTGAATCCGGCATCGTGGGTAAAATCTGCAGAGCCAGTGTTCAAACAATCTGCCGCTCATCATGTATATGCGCCCGGCCATAATTCATTCTTCACCTCACCGGATGGAAAAGAGCACTGGATTTTGTATCATGCCAATACAGGTGCCGGTCAGGGATGCGATCATCGCAGATCACCCCGCATGCAGCCATTTCAATGGAAGAAAGATGGGACACCTGATTTCGGTGAACCAGTACGTGCAGACTCCGTGCTGCGTGCACCTTCTACGGTCAAGTAACTAAACAACCATGGTCATGAAGCATATAGTTTTTCTTTTTGCATTGCTAATCGTATCACGGTATGCCTATGCGCAGAGTCCGTCCAAATTCAATGGACTGGATAATAACCTTGGCAATTTATACCGCTTGTCGGATGCAAAGACGCGATCCATCAGTCCGGAGAATTTTACAGGTGAACCGGGCAAGGGTGGCATGGCGACACCCGACAAAGGAAACGCCGGACGCGAGGCTCGTGAATTAGGACAAGGATGGAAAGTAAATCCGTTCATCATCATTGAACCGGGCCAGACATTTACATTGGCAGAGATCACCGGTCCGGGTGCTATACAACACATCTGGATGACACCCACCGGTAACTGGCGATATTCTATACTTCGGTTTTATTGGGATGACGAGAAAGAACCATCCGTAGAGGTGCCGGTAGGAGATTTCTTTGGAATGGGCTGGGGTGAATTTGCTCCACTCAATTCATTAGCGGTTACAGTGAACCCGGGCAGTGCTTTCAATTGTTATTGGACAATGCCGTTTCGTAAAAAATGCAGAATTACCATGGAAAATATAGCGACTGAAAAAATGCGTCTGTATTACCAGGTAGACTATACCTTAACCGATGTGCCAGCAGATGCAGCTTATTTTCATGCACAGTTCAGAAGAAGCAATCCGACAAAGGGTTCTTTATATACGTTGATCGATGACGTGAAAGGTAAAGGACACTATGTAGGTACCTATATAGCATGGGGAGTAAACAACAACGGCTGGTGGGGCGAAGGTGAGATTAAATTCTATATGGATGGCGACTCGAAATTTCCAACCATCAACGGTACCGGTACAGAAGATTACTTCTGTGGCTCGTATAATTTTGAGAATAAGAAGACACATCAATATCAGGAATTCTCCACCGCCTATGCAGGCCTGCACCAGGTAATTCGTCCGGATGGAGTATATATATCGCAGCAGCGTTTCGGTATGTACCGCTGGCATATTGCAGATCCGATCCGCTTTGATAAGGAATTGAAAATTACCATCCAGGATTTAGGATGGCGCAGCGAAGGACGTTATCTGCCACAACAGTCTGACATCAGCTCGGTGGTATACTGGTACCAGGCAGAGCCTCATGCGTCCTTCCCAAAACTGCCAGCAAAAAATGATCTTGAAGTTAATTAATCATAATCTAAGAATGATAAGAATATATATAGCCCTTTGCTTGTTCATCGTAAGTGTCTCCGGTTTTTCGCAGACAACATTCACCAATCCCTTGCTGCCATCGGGTGCCGATCCGTGGAGTATATATAAAGACGGTTACTATTACTATACTCATACACTCGGCAACCGCATTGACATCTGGAAGACAAAGAACCTGGCCGATCTGAAAACTGCCGAACGCAAAACGATCTGGACACCTCCGTCCAATACCAAATACTCAAAAGAGATATGGGCGCCTGAAATTCATTTTCTGCAAGGCAAGTGGTATGTATACTTTGCTGCCGATGACGGAAAGAACGACAATCACAGACTATATGTACTGGAGAATGCGTCAGCCGATCCGTTTGCAGATACATGGGTTTTCAAAGGAAAGATCTCGGATCCTTCTGATAAATGGGCGATTGATGGCTCTGTGTTTGAATTCAAAAAACAACTCTATATGGTCTGGTCCGGTTGGGAAGGCGATACCAATGGCCGACAGGATATATATATAGCGAAGCTGAAAAATCCCTGGACGATCGATGGAAATCGCGTGAAGATCTCGCATCCTGAACACGAATGGGAGCGTCACGGTGATCTCAACGACCCGAACAATCCTCCGCATGTCGATGTAAACGAAGGTCCGCAGGTACTGGTATATAAAGACAAAGTACATATTATATACTCTGCCAGTGGTTGCTGGACAGACTTCTATGCACTTGGTATGTTGAGTACATCTGCCAAAAGCAATTTGATGGATGCATCAGTCTGGAAAAAATCAGCACAGCCGGTATTTCAAAAGTCCGAAGCGAATAAAGTATTTGCTCCGGGACATAATTCATTCTTCAAATCACCCGATGGCAAGGAAGACTGGATACTATATCACGCCAATGCAGAACCGGGGCAAGGTTGTGGCGGACATCGTTCTCCACGCGCTCAGAAGTTTTCCTGGAATGCTGATGGGACACCTTTGTTTGGAGAACCGGTGAAGGAGGGGACGCTATTGGCTATACCTGCGGTGAAGAAGTGAGGAGTAAGGAGTAAGGAGTAAAGAGGTAAGAAGTAAGGAGTAAGAAGTAAGGAGTAAGAAGGCGCGTAATTAGCAATGATGAGATATAGTATAGTAATGGTGATGGCATTGGGAATTGCGGTGAGGTTGTCGGCACAGGCAACCTATACCAACCCGGTATATACTTCTGACTTTGCTGATCCTACGGTAGTACGGGCGCATGATGGGTGGTTCTATGCGTATGGAACCAACACGGAAGTAAACGATACACTATATCACATACAGGTTGCGAAGTCACAAGACCTTGTCCATTGGGAGATTGCTGGTGATGCATTACCAACCAAACCAACATGGGCAGACAAGGACTTCTGGGCTCCGCATGTGCTATATGATGGAAAGCAGAAGCAATATTATCTATACTACTCAGGAGAGTCGCCTGACGATAAGATCGGGAAGTGCATCGGTGTTGCTGTCTCAAAGCATCCGGCAGGGCCGTTTGTTGATATAGGTCAGCCGCTGGTATGCGGTGAAGAGTTTATTAACATCGACCCGATGGCATTTGATGATCCGGCTACGGGCAAGAAATATTTATACTGGGGCTCGGGCTTCAAGCCGATTAAAGTACAGGAGCTGAATGACGATCGCGTGTCGTTCAAAGCCGGCACGTCTCCTGCAGATATAGTGCAGCCTGGTAAAGATGCAGACTATAGCAGGCTCATTGAAGGTGCGTGGATTCATTATCGCGATGGTTATTATTACCTGCTATACTCCGGTGATAATTGTTGTGGCGATAAGGCCAACTATGCTGTGATGGTGGCGCGATCCAAAAAAGCAACTGGTCCGTTCGAGCGTTATGGAGAAGTAAAGAAAGACAACAACAGTGCTATACTTGTAAAGAACGATGCCTGGCTTGCACCCGGTCACAACTCGGTTGTTACTGACGATGCCGGTAACGACTGGATTATATACCATGCTATAGCACGTGATGCAGCACTGAAAGACAAGGGCCGAATTATGCTGATCGACAAGCTGCAGTATAAAAACGGCTGGCCCTATATTGAGACAGGTACTCCCGGTATAAAACCACAACCTGCTCCAACGATCAAGAAATTAATAAATCCTAAATAATCTATGAAACAAATCAGTAAACAACTGCTCGCTGTGATTCTTTTGATATCGCTGTTCACAGCCTGTCAGAAGAAAGAAACCGCGCAGGAGCAACCAACGGAACAGGTACCTGCAGTGCGCGATATCTGGACGAAGGAGCAAGCCAACGAATGGTATAAACAATGGGGCTGGCTGCGCGGCAGTGATTTTATACCGAGCACTGCTATCAATCAATTAGAGATGTGGCAGGCAGAGACATTCGATACAGCGACCATCAATCGTGAACTGGGATGGGCTGAAGATATAGGCATGAACTCCATGCGTGTATACCTGCATCACCTGGCATGGGAAATTGATTCTGCCGGTTTCAAGAATCGTGTAAATGAATACCTCAACATTGCCGACAAGCATGGTATATCTACCTTGTTCGTGTTGTTTGATGACTGCTGGAATCCAACGTACCAGGCCGGTAAACAACCGGATCCAAAACCCGGCATCCACAACTCAGGCTGGGTGCGCGACCCCGGTGATAAACTTCATGAAGACAGTACACTCTATACTGTGCTGGAACGCTATACTAAAGATATACTCACACATTTCGGAAAAGACAAGCGTATAGTACTCTGGGATCTATACAATGAACCCGGTAACTCGGGCTATGGAAATAAATCGATGCCGCTGCTGAAGAAAGTATTTCAGTGGGGGAGAGAAGTAAATCCATCGCAGCCATTGTCCGTTGGTGTATGGAACAAAGATCTCGTTGATCTGAACCATTATCAATTGGACAACTCGGATGTTACCACCTATCACAACTATATGGAGCCTGAAGTTCACAAGCAGTGGATTGACAGCCTGCGTTCAACCGGTCGCCCGCTGATCTGTACCGAGTATATGGCCCGCACACGCAACAGTCGCTTCGACAACGTAATGCCTATGCTCAAACAGGAAAATATAGGAGCCTATAACTGGGGATTAGTCGCTGGTAAAACCAACACTATATATGCCTGGGACACACCGATGCCCGATGGCAAAGAACCGAAAGTATGGTTCCACGACATCTTCCGCAAAGACGGCACTCCGTATAGCAAAGAAGAAGTAGCGTTGATTAAGAAGCTGACGGGAAAAGAGAAATAGCTGTGAGCTTTGGGTTGCGAGCTGTGAGTTAGAAGTAAGAAGTAAGGAGTAAGAAGTAGGAAGAGTAAAAGAGTCGGGAAGTCCGAAAGTCCGGAAGACGGAGAAGTCTTTTTGGTTGAGCTTCTTACTTCTTACTTCTGGCTTCTTGATTCTTCATTACGATCTATGCACCAACTTGCAATGGACTCAACCTTGGCTTTCGGACTTTCCGACTTCCGGACTCCTTCTTACTTCTTACTTCTTGATTCTGATCTATGCACCAACTCACAATATGCTCAAACTTAACTTCCCGACTTCCCGACTTTCCGACTTCTTCTGCTTTAAGAACGTTACCGGAATCGTTATTTCACGCTGGAAACAGCGCTTTTATTCCTAATGTCAGGGCGATTCGTGTACTTCGTATCGTCATTAACATTTTGGGTTAATTGATTGGTTAAGTACCGGAGATCGAAAGGAGTTTGATCTCCGGTTACTATTTTATAGAGGACACCTAAACTTATTTTTAATAGTGGAACTGACCGCGCAGGATGTACTGAGCAAGTACAGGGAATTGTATCAAGACGGGCCGATGCTCGTTCGCTCACCGGGCCGAATTAATCTTATTGGTGAGCACACTGACTATAATGACGGGTTCGTAATGCCCGCAGCTATTGACCGCGAAACGGTTTTTGCTATAGCGGCTTCACCTGATCAGAAAACAGAAATATACTCTGTCAAGTATAACGAATACTATACCGTTGATTTAAAAAATCCGCAGCGCACACAAGCTCCGGCATGGGCTAATTATCTGCTGGGTGTTATCCGCCAGTTTGTAGATAAAGGATATAGTCTGAAACCATTCAAATGTGTATTCGGTGGAAATATACCGATGGGAGCAGGGCTCTCTTCTTCAGCTTCCGTAGAATGCGGTTTCGCTTATGCACTCAGCGCACTCAACAATCACAACATCGACAAGATTGAACTGATCAAGATAGCGCAGTGGTCGGAGCACAACTTTGTTGGCGTGAAGTGCGGCATCATGGATCAGTTTGCCAGTATGATGGGTTCAGAGAACAACGTGATCCTGCTTGACTGCCGTTCACTGGAGTATCGTTACTCGCCTCTCGAATTGAAAGACTTTACCATTGTGTTGTGTGATTCTAAAGTAAAACACTCGCTGGTAGATTCCGAATACAACACCCGCAGAAATGAATGTGAACAGGGCGTTGCTATTCTTAAGAAATATTATCCATCCATCAACAGCCTTCGCGATGTAAGTGAAGAGATGGTACGCAAACATCAGGATGAACTGAAAGGTAAAGTATTCGATCGCTGCCTCTATGTGGTACAAGAGATTGCACGCGTGCAGGAAGCCAGCAAGGACCTGGAGCGTCATGACCTGAAAGCCTTTGGTAAGAAAATGTTTGAGACACACGAAGGTTTATCCAAACTATATGAAGTGAGTTGTCCTGAACTTGATTTCCTGGTAGATCAGGCAAAAGCTTCTTCAGGCGTATGGGGTGCCCGTGTTATGGGCGGAGGTTTTGGTGGTTGTACCATCAACCTGGTGAAGAAGGAAGATGTAGGCACGTTCCTGGCCGCGGTGAAGCAGGCGTATGCAGAACGATTCGGCATTGCCATGGAAACCTATATCGTGAATATAAAAGATGGTACCAGCGTGAGTAAGTCAATCGAGAAAATTACTTTACATTAGGGCATGAAAAAAAAAGTATTAGTGACCGGTGGAACCGGCTACATTGGCTCTCACACCGCAGTAGAACTCATCAAGGAAGGTTTTGAAGTTATCATCATCGATGACCTTTCCAACTCACAGGCAGAAGTGTTGAACGGGATCGAAAAGATCTCCGGAGTACGCCCTGAATTTGTTCAATTCAATTTATGTGAAGAGGATAAGCTTACGGCTTTCTTCGAAAAACATCGCGACATTGATTCGATCATTCACTTTGCCGCCAGCAAAGCGGTTGGTGAATCGGTAGAGAAACCCTTGCTTTACTATAAGAACAATTTGCTCTCGCTCGTGCTGTTGCTCGAAGCGATGAAGAAGTATAGCATTCCCAACATTGTATTCTGATCGTCATGTACAGTATACGGTCAGCCGGATAAGCTGCCGGTAACCGAAGCAACACCGTTCAAGCCCGCTGAATCTCCCTATGGAAATACCAAGCAGATAGGCGAGGAGATACTACGCGACACGTGCAAAGTAAATAAAGATATACAGGCTATATCCCTGCGTTACTTCAACCCGGTAGGCGCACATGACTCTGCGTTGATAGGCGAATTGCCCAATGGCGTACCTGCTAACCTCGTTCCGTTCATCACACAAACAGCGGCCGGTATCCGCCAGCAGCTCATGGTGTTTGGCAACGACTACGATACTCCGGACGGTTCCGCCATGCGCGACTATATACATGTAGTGGATCTTGCAGTTGCACACGTAATAGCGTTAAAGCGA
>CBIHOZ010000088.1:0-28834 GCA_966211525.1 uncultured Chitinophaga sp.
GCTCACACAACTGGCCTGGTCTGCATCGGATGCCGATTTGAAAATGATTTTTATTGCAGGTAACGAACCGTTCACCCAGGGACCAATATCGTATCAGCTTGCTTGCTCACAGGCAAAAGAAAAAGGTGTTGTAGTAAATACTATATTCTGTGGAGATTTTAATGAAGGTATACGCACCAACTGGAAGAGTGGCGCTGACTTAACAGGCGGAACATTTATGAGTATTCAGCAAAACAGTAAAACGGTTTATATAGAGACTCCATACGATGACAGAATCGCAGCGCTGAATGATCAACTCAATACAACCTATATATACTACGGAAGTACGGGGTCGTATAAAAAGTCGCAGCAGATTGTTCAGGATAATAATGCAGAAAGCTACGGCAAAGCAAACAAAGCGGAACGCGCTGTATCCAAGAGTTCGCATGCCTATAAAAATTCCAGCTGGGACCTGGTAGATGCCGCTAAAGACAATGAAAAAGTAATCGCCGAAACCAAAACAGAAGACCTGCCGACTGAAATGAAAACCATGACGATCGAGCAGCGCAAGGTATATGTACAACAGAAGTCGCAGGAGCGGAAGAAGATACAGGAGGAAATACTCGTACTCAACAAGCAGCGCCAGGAGTATATTTCAAAAAATGCATCAAAAGAAAATAAGGATGCCATGCTGGATGCTTCGATGATGAAAGCAATCAAGCAGAAAGGAAATGCTAAAAATCTGAAGTGGGAATAGTTGGTTGATAACGAGGCAACGTACTCTTTGAGTACGTTGCTGTTTTTTTGTTTCCAATATGTATAATTGTGCAGAAACCTATACCTTCTTTGTATGCGATATATTTTGATAATCTTTTTGGTGTTGCTGAATCAAATTTGCAGCTTCGCTCAGGTAAGCGATAGCAGCGTACTGTTGAAAGTTGGTAAGAAAAATGTTCGCTATTATGTAGACCTTGGAGAGAACGAAGCAAAGGTGTATAAAATGGGACAGTACTATGATCCAGGTGGTGCGGGGAATTCCATATTGGATACAGATACACTTGTACGGCAGCTTGATGGTATATATCATGGGAGTCAATTTAAAATTACAAAGGGAGATGGAGTATTGTTTTTGATCGTCAAGAAAAAAAGAAGGAAGCAGTTGTCTATGAAATATGTTGATGATTATGCAGCTGCAAATAAAGAACTGAATAATGCTTATTTTCTAGGTAGGTACTTTGCCATGAGTGATGAGATCAGAGATTCTTCACTTGTCACAGGCCACTCCTTTCGTAATGGATTTCGCGAATGGGACAAATTAAAAAATACAGAGCAGGATTATGTTTCTTTCAGAACATTTGCAAACAAGGCAATTGCACATCTTAGAGACAGCATTGTTTCTACTCATAATAAATATGTGTCCCTAACGAATTTCCTCATTCTTAACGTGCACACGATCGACTATAGTGTTTTAAAAGACAGCTTGATGAAGCTGCCCAAAGATGATTATTTACGATATCATTGGAGTGCCGTTTCAGAGATTATAAAGCGAAGACCTGAATATTTTTATAAGCTTGTGGAAGATTTCCCAAATGACCAATCTGATATTTTTTTTGCTGTAAATGAATGGGATAAAGAACTTATAGGACAAATACGAGCCATTGAAGGACACGATGCCGTGAAAAAGAAATTTGTTAAAGATATACGCGGAAGAAAGTATATGCTATTTCATGCTGCGGGTATGTATACGCTTGTTATAGCGGGAGTCGTTTTACTTTTGATATGACAGTTACTGTCTATTCAATAAGTCCAGATCAAAGAAAACACTCAGGTATAGATTGGTCTTTCGGTATCGTATCTCGTTTGATCCTACGTTGACAGGAAAACTTAAAGTAGCATTTCCTTTTATGTGCTTTCCTCCGGCACGAATGCAAAGGCCTGGTTCAATGAAATAGAATTGACGTGATAGGGTGTTTAAGAAGTATGTATCTTCCTCGTCTACTTTCGTGTTAAATGAAGATTTGTTGTTGATGTCGTAATAGCGTACTGCTGAAGCTTTCGTGAATGCGCCAAGCTGAAAGTGATCTCCGAATACATTTGGAAATTTGTAAGCTACGGACGGTTGAATAAATATGTTGGATTTTCGGGCATCGAATTCAGCCGAATATATATTGTTTAAGTCTTTTGTGTGATAGTAATATACTTTACCGAAGCCTCCCCCTATATGTACCTCGTATGTGAAATTTTTGGTATTTGTAAAGTAGCTTGTTCCGGCGTTTACTTCATGAAATTTGTCGTCATAGCTATCGGCACCACTTCCTTCTTTGCCCAGCTTTTCGAGGCTAAAACCCGTTCCTCCGTTTCGGTAGTAGCCGGTGGCAAATATGGATACGTGGTCGCTCACTGTATACCCCGCTTGCAAACTGTTATAAAAGACGGTGGCTTTCAGGTTGCCTTTTTTGGTGTTAAGCGGAACGTAGGCAGGAGAAGCAATGTGCTGATATCCGGAACAACCGCTCATGAATACAAAGAGCAACAGGTAGAAGAAACGCATAGGTTAGGATAAACTTTGTTCAAATATACGATATAGCAAAAACCTAGCGAGGGATTTTTAAAAACACTTCGCCACCCCATCAGAGTCACCGGTCTCCGCGGAGGCCGGTGACTCTGATGGGGCGTGGTTCTTAGGTCACAATAATTAAATGATACATTTTTTTTACGAGTGTCAACTTTCTGTATGACACTTATCTCAGTACTACATAATTACTTTGCATGAGATTGAAAAAATGGATATGCAAACAGAACAACTAATCATCTCTTTGATCAAAGACGATCTCATCAATAGTAAACTAGTTAACGGACTTTCTCAACTCGGACTTTCCGCTGGTGATTATCATTTACACTTGAGCGAAACAATTTTTAACCTGATGGGTATAGATGGTGCCGAGGATGATGATAAATTACTGGACTACTATATTGAACTAACCTCTGCTGCGCAAAATGTAGATCTTACGGATATACCAGGACGCAATGCTACATTAGACAGACTCGCACATAGTATTTATACCGATTTACTTCGGAGGAAAGTATAAATCCAGTCTTTAACAGAAATAATTCTGTGTCCTGGAATTCTGTGATGCTGATGGGGTACTTGGTGCTTCCTTCTCGCAACTCGCGACTAAAAGCTCACAGCTGCATCCTAGTGGCTAGTAGCCAGAAACCAGCAGTCACTACTTTCTCTTCAGCAGTGCCATATAGAATCCATCAAATCCATCGCTTGGCCAAACGTGTTGTTCATCGAGAAGATCGTAGCCAGTCGGATTGTTGTCGAGGAACTTCTTTACCTGTTGCTGATTTTCAGATGGAAGTATACTGCAGGTGGAGTATACCATGAGTCCACCGGGTTTTACCATCTGGCAATAATCCTGAAGTATATGTTGTTGCAGTTCTTTTACGTTGGCGATAAACTCTTCGGAGAGTTTCCATTTGGCATCAGGGTTACGTTTTAGTACGCCAAGTCCGGAGCACGGTACATCGAGTAGTAAACGGTCTGCAGAATTTTCGAGGCGCTTGATTACTTTGGAAGAATCGATCACACGTGTTTCGAGATTTGTAACGCCACCCCTACGCGCACGTTTCTGCAGTTCATCCAACTTCCACTTTTCAGTGTCCATACCAATGATGCGCCCCTTATTTTTCATAAGAGCCGCTATATGTAGCGTTTTACCTCCGGCACCTGCGCAGGCGTCAATGACACGCTGACCAGGTTCTATATTTAAAAACGGAGCGATGAGTTGTGATGCAGCATCCTGCACTTCAAACAAACCGCCTTTAAATGAAGGCACGCTAAATACATTCTGGCGTTCTTTTAAAAGCAACGCATCGGGGAAACCTTCAACAGTATAGGTCTGTACATTTTCTTCCAGAAGTCTTTCACGAAGATCTTTCTTGTTTGTCTTGAGTGTATTTACACGTAATACAACTTTAGCCTCTTCGTTCAGGGAGCTGAGTTCTTTATCCCAGAGTTTACCAATTTCTTTCTCACCGAGTTCATCCAGCCAGTCGGGTATAGATTCGCGTACTTTGCGGAACTTGTCTGCATTGCGTTTGCGCTTGGCAATCTCGTTCGGGTTAACACCTCTGAATTCTTCCCATGCAGGCAGCGGTATATCCTGTAATACAAGGATGGCGCCAAGCATCTTCCAATAATCATGTTCGCCAGCTTGTGAGACTTCACGAAGTAATCTATACCAGCGCACGATGTCGTAAGTAGTCTCGGCAATAAAGCGCCTATCGCGGGCACCCCACTTGGAATTTTGCTTTAATACTTTTTCAATTACTTTATCAGCATAGCGTTGCTCCCCAAAAATCTGTTCGAGTGCCTGTACTACTGCGTTGGTTGTGTTGTTGTATAGCTTCATTGTTAAAATAGCGAGCTTTGAGTCGCGAGCTGTGAGTTAGTGTGTGGAGAGAGCGTGAGTTTGGCGCAAAGGTGCGAAAAAATGCGCAGAAAATAGCTGCTGGCTTCCGGTCGCTGGCTACAGGACAGAACTTATTAGAACCTTAGGACACATCCGGATTCAGAAAGGTGAATGTAAATTTATGACTAACGTCTAGCAGCTAGCAGCCGGCAACTAGTAGCTCTGTTTCGTCAGGTATATAAACAACCCGATGGCTACCGGGTATATCAGGAAATATAGCGGGGTGGGAGGTATAATGCGCAGTAACATCACAAACGGTGATAGTAACAAGAGAATGCCGCTGATGATAATTATTGTTTTGCGGGAGCGCTCGATCGGTTGTCGTCCGATTTCAAATAAATGATAAAGCAGGTAGGTGATCACTGCTACATTAAAAGCCATCAACAGAACACGAATCATATTCGAAGATAGTGAAATTAGCTGTGAGCGTGAGTTCCCAGCGGTTGGAGTATTTGTCCAGAACGGTTGTCTTTACACACATTTTTAAAGTTCTGGTGTGATTAGTATATTATTTCAGTAATCTGTAATCTGTGTTGAAATGTTACATGAAGTTGTCTGACTATTTTTGTAGTTCTATTTTTGAATCTTCTAACCTTATAAATAATGAAAAAATATCTTTCTCTTTTCTATGCACTCGTTGGGCTGTTTGTTGTGTCTTCTTGTGGAGATGATGATGATAATGCCAGCAGAGCCGATTTGTTGACAGCTAAAAGCTGGGTTGTTACTAAGTATGAAGTACAGGTGTCTGGGCAGTCTCTGGATCTTACTGAGGATTATATGGACTGCGAAGGAGATAATGTTATTACATTTTCTAAAGATGGCAAGTATAGTCAGACAGCAGGTGCAAACACCTGCAATGGAGATGAGGAACTAGAGACAGGAACATGGGTTCTAAAGAATAGTGATAATACTCTGTCTATCACTGTTGATGGTGACGTTATGGAAGTGGAGATACATTCACTCACGTCTTCTGTTTTAAAAATCAAAGAGGGATCAATTGATTTTGATACCAATGGTGATGGTGTAGATGATATGGAGGTTCCGTTTTATGTAACTATGTCCGCACATAACTAAATTGTAGATATGTAAATAAAAAAGGTTGCCTGACAAGGCAACCTTTTTTATTTACTGGGGCCGGGAATGAAAGCTCGAAATTTAAATTTCCTATATTGTCGCTATAAAAGAAATATTCTTTGACCATTACAGAATATGCCATCATTGTTGCCGGAGGAAAGGGCACGCGCATTAGGAGTAAACTTGCTAAACAATTTCTGGAGTTGAATGGCTTGCCTATACTGATGCATACATTGCAGGCTTTCTATCGGTATTCTTCTTCTATCAAAATTATACTTGTATTGCCGCAGGATGATTTTGCGACATGGGAAGCGCTTTGTAAAAAACATAATTTCACGCAGCCGGTTATACTTCAGCGAGGCGGTGACTCTCGTTTTCAGTCTGTGAAAAATGGTCTTAATAAAATTGAAGGCGATGGACTTGTTGCTATACACGATGGTGTTCGTCCGTTGGTGAGTGAAGATATTATCGGGGCATCGTTCAGACTAGCTGCAGTACATCAGTGTGCTGTCGCTTCCGTTCGTTTAAAAGATTCTATCAGAATGACGGATCAGGATACTACCAAGGCAATGGACCGTTCTAAATTCAGGCTCATTCAAACACCACAAACATTCCAGGTTGATCTTATAAAAAAAGCATACGAAGTAAAGGAAGATCCCAACTTTACGGATGATGCCAGCGTAGCAGAATTCTCAGGCCATCGTATATCGCTTTTCGAAGGAAGCTATGAGAATATAAAAATTACCACCCCTGAAGATCTGATTGTAGCAGAAGCACTCATGCGGAAATAGCTGCGAGCTTTGAGCCGCGAGAAGTGTAGGAGTGAGAGGTTGCCAGGCTGCCGGCTACTAGCTACTGGTAGTTTATCCTGAGGCTATATATTTACAACAAGATAAAATTGTGATTTAAGAATCACCGTCCAGAAGCCAGTCGCCAGAAGCCTGCAGCCTTCAATATATACTATATCTCGCCTTTCTCGGCTTTCTTCTTCAGCTTTTCGTTCGCGAAGATTGCAACCTCTACGCGTCTGTTTTGTTTGCGACCGGCTTCGGTTCCGTTGTCTGCTACAGGTTGGTCTGGCCCATAGCCTACCGTTGTAATGCGCGTGCCGGTAACGCCTAATGTTTTCAGGTATGTAGATACTGAGGCAGCACGTTTGTCAGATAGTGTCATGTTATAGTCGTGCTTGCCGGTTGAGTCGGTGTGACCTTCGATCAGGATGTTGGTGTCGTCATACTTGTTCAGTACACGCGCCAGGTCCTGCAGGTTGGTTTTGGATGTTGCCGTTACTTCTGAAGAGTTTGTAGCGAACTGTATACCCTGGTGGAAAGTAATTTTTATCCCTTCGCCTACACGTTCCACTTCAGCACCTTCGAGGTCTTTTTTGAGTTCGGCAGCCTGCTTATCCATATACCGGCCAATCAGGTATCCGGCTGTTCCGCCTATCGCAGCACCGGCTATAGCGCCAACGGCTGTGTTACCCGCAGCTTTACCTATAAGTGCACCGGCTGCAGCACCACCGGCTGTACCAATAATCGCCCCCTTGGTGGCTTTGTTCATGTTCTTGCACGAGCTGAAAAGAATACAGATTGTAAGTAGAAAGCTGAACAGATGCTTGCCCTTTAAAACATTTACCATACGTCTTTGATTGTGATTTGGTTAGAAAAATAGAGTTGTTAAAAAATAGTTTTTCGTATTTATAGATGTATAGAAAGGGTCTTGAATTTTGAGGGCGAAAGAAAGGCAGAATCGGAGATTAGTGGATGAATGATTCGCTTGACGACCTGAATCGGCAGAAATAAATACACCTATACCGATAAACGACTCGGACTTTTTCGTTCGCTAAAACGCAAGAAGCCGACTTTGAAGGTCGGCTTCAGCAAGAATACATGATAATGTAAAAATGTTTTGTCGGTGTCAGTACTCGTCTTCGTTGAAGAAAAAGTCTTCTTTGGTTGGGTAGTCTGGCCAGATTTCTTCTATACTTTCGTAAGGTTGTCCGTCATCTTCCAGTTCCTGGAGGTTCTCCACTACTTCCAGGGGAGCACCTGAACGGATAGAATAATCGATCAACTCATCTTTAGTTGCCGGCCAGGGAGCATCCTCTAAGTAAGAGGCAAGTTCAAGAGTCCAATACATAGTTTACGTCCTCCTTTTAATTTTTCGCAAAAATAAAATTAATTAGGGCATAGTCAATAGTTAGTACTCGATAGTCTTAAAAACTGAAAAGTAACCCCATGCCGTAAGCAGTCATAAGCCCGGCCACTATGCACTATGGACTAAAAAAGCCATATTTGCGGCCATAAACTCAACGGCTAATTTTCTGAATTATTGAAATGAAGAAGCACTTCATGTCATAATTTTATCAGAGACCAACCATTTTTACCAATACATTACTCATGGCTGACGAAAAAATTATTTTCTCGATGGCGGGCGTAAATAAGATTTACCCGCCCAACAAACAGGTTCTCAAAAATATTTACCTCTCATTTTTCTATGGAGCCAAGATTGGCGTACTCGGTCTTAACGGGTCGGGTAAGTCATCGTTGCTACGCATTATTGCCGGTATAGATAAAGAATACCAGGGCGAAGTGGTGTCTGACCTCAGCTTCTCGGTAGGGCTGCTGGAACAGGAGCCGCAGCTCGACAAAAACAAAACGGTAAAGGAAGTGGTGGAAGAAGGTGCATCGGAAATTGTTGCCCTGCTGAAAGAGTTTGAAGCCATCAACGAAAAATTTGCCGATCCGGCTGTGATGGAAGATCCGGATGCCATGGATAAGCTGATCACCAAGCAAGGTGAGATACAGGAAAAACTGGACGCTGTTAACGCGTGGGAACTTGATAGTAAACTCGAGCGCGCGATGGACGCACTGCGTTGCCCTCCGCCCGATGCTAAAATTGAGCACCTCTCCGGTGGGGAAAAAAGACGCGTAGCTCTTTGCCGCCTGTTATTGAAAGAACCAGATGTATTGTTGCTGGATGAACCTACCAACCACCTGGATGCCGAGTCGGTATACTGGCTCGAACAACACTTGAAGCAATATAAAGGAACGGTAATCGCGGTAACGCACGACCGTTACTTCCTTGATAACGTAGCAGGATGGATTCTTGAACTCGACCGTGGTGAAGGTATACCTTGGAAAGGAAATTACTCTTCATGGCTCGACCAGAAACAAAAACGTTTAGCGCAGGAAGAAAAGTCTGAGTCCAAGAGACAAAAAGCTTTGGAGCGCGAGTTGGAGTGGGTACGCATGAATCCGAAAGGAAGACAAGCGAAAGGTAAAGCCCGCTTGAGTGCATACGAAAAATTGTTAAGTCAGGAAGCGAGAGAGCGCGAAGAAAAACTTGAACTCTTTATACCACCCGGACCTCGTCTCGGTAATAAAGTTATTGAAGCAACGGGTGTAGCGAAGGGCTATGGCGATAAATTACTCTATGAGAATTTAACATTCGCGTTGCCGCCTGCAGGTATCGTTGGTATCATCGGACCGAACGGTGCAGGTAAAACAACATTGTTTAAATTGATTATCGGTAAAGAAAAACCAGACGCTGGTAATTTTGAAGTCGGTGAGACAGTAAAGATCGCGTACGTTGACCAGGAGCATGATGACCTTAACCCTGAAGACAGCGTATGGCAAGCTATTACCGGTGGTAATGAGTTGATCGATATCGGAGGTAAAACGCAGAACTCGCGCGCGTATGTCGGTAAGTTCAACTTCAACGGAACTGATCAACAGAAGAAAGTAAAAGAACTTTCTGGTGGTATGCGTAACCGTGTACACCTCGCTATAGCATTGAAGCAAGGTGGAAACCTGTTGCTGCTCGATGAGCCTACCAACGATTTGGATGTAAACACACTGCGTGCACTCGAAGAAGCGCTCGATAACTTTGCAGGCTGTGCAGTAATTATATCTCACGACCGCTGGTTCCTCGATCGTGTATGTACACACATCCTTGCCTTTGAAGGCGATTCACAAGTATTCTGGTTTGAAGGAAGCTTCAGCGAATACGAAGAGAACAAACGCAAGCGCCTGGGTGATGATCAACCACATCGCATCAAGTATAAAAAACTGGTAAAGTAAAAGAATATATATAGTCCCGGCTGATGAAAGTAAAACGCTCATCAGCCGGTAATTTTTTATAGCTATGCGAACCATCTATACCATTATATTACTCGTGCTGTCCAACACCTTCATGACGATGGCCTGGTATGGTCACCTGAAGTTTAAGGATATGAAGTGGAGTCAGAATTTACCGTTGATCGGTATCATTCTGATCAGTTGGGGAATTGCGTTGTTTGAATATATACTACAGGTTCCGGCTAACCGCCTCGGGTATAAAGAATATGGCGGACCGTTTTCACTGGTACAGCTCAAGGTACTTCAGGAAGTAATTACGCTCGTAGTCTTTATGCTTTTCTCTTTTCTTTTCTTCAAGACTGAAACGTTCAAGCTGAATCACCTCATCGGTTTTGTATTCCTGGTGCTGGCGGTATATTTCATTTTTAAAAAGTAAGCCATGACGAAACTGGATAATAAAGTTGTGTGGATTACCGGGGCGTCATCAGGTATAGGAGAAGCGTTGGCTTACGAAATGGCGAAGCATGGTGCAAGACTGATTCTGTCCGCCAGAAGAAAAGAAGAACTCGAGCGCGTAAAGGGTAACTGTATCCCTGCTGCACAAGCGAATATACATATATTGCCATTTGATCTTACAAAAACAGAAACACTAAAGTTAGCGACCGAAGCCGCGATACAGGTTTTTGGACATATTGATATACTGGTGAATAATGGCGGTATCAGCCAGCGCAGTTTTGCTAAAGACACTTTGATTGATGTCGATAAGCGGATCATGGATGTAAATTACTTTGGCGCTGTAGCACTTACTAAAAATATACTTCCTCATTTCCTGAAGCGTAAGAGCGGACATCTCGTAACCGTATCTAGTGTTACCGGCATTTTTGGAACACCCTATCGGTCGGGCTATGCGGCATCGAAGCATGCACTACATGGTTTCTTTGATTCTCTTCGTGCTGAACTCTGGAAGGATGTAAAGGATGCGATCACCGTAACCATGATCTGTCCGGGATTTATACATACACCCATCACACTCTCTGCCGTTACCGGTGATGGAAGTCCGTTGGGTAAAATGGATGATGCGCAGTACAAGGGTAAACCTGCAGATTGGTGCGCGCGAAAAATTATACAGGCGATCGAAAAGAAAAAGAACGAAGTATATATCGGAGGAATTGAGACGCTAGGCGTTCGCTTTAAGCGGCTGTTTCCGAATTGGTTTGCAAGATATATTCGGAGTGCGAAGGTGAGATGAGAGGAAGCTGGAAAGTCGGGAAGACCGGAAGTCAGGAAGTCCGGAAGACGGAAAGACTAGAAAGTAACACGGACTGGGGGCGGTGACAGGTTGAACTTGAAGTCAGATGAGCTATAGCTACGTACACACTAAGAGCACCGTGCAAAAAAAAACTTTTCAGACTTTCCGACTTTCGGTCTATTTTAACTTCCGGACTTTTCTAACTTCCGGACTTTCGGACTCTTTTCACAATGGCTCGCTTTCTATTTCTCTGCTATCACGGTAAAGGACATTTTAATCCGTGCTTTCATTTGGCTCGCACGTTGCAGCAGTCACATGAAGTGCTCTTTGCCGGTGTGCAATTCTTTTATAAGTATATAACTTCTCAAGGATTTTCGTATTATCCGTTAAAGACTGTTCCTTTTGGATTAGGACTCGAAGAGTGGATGTGCGAGCAGCAAAAACGCAAGCCGGTATATCTTCATGCGTTGAAAGATCGCTGGAGTGATGCGCTATATATAAACCGAGAGCAGGAGTTGACAAAGTTGCTGGATGCATTTGAACCTGATGTAATTTTGCTCGATACACATCAGACTACAGATTTTATAGTACTATATCCATTGCTAAAAGCGCGAAAGATACGGCTGGCATTAGTGCATGCGATGTTAACATCTGTGCTGACCGATAATTTTCCTCCTGTGAATAGTCTGGTCTTTCCGGATGATCAGGCAGGTATAACGCGCGAGATAAATTTATTAAAGCAGAAAAAACGAAACCGCTTGTGGAAGCAGAAACTTCGCTTTCTGGGGATGGATGACGAGACGATTATTCAGCGGAGGGTCCGTAAAAATAATATACCCGATCGCTATATAGCTGCACAACAACGCTTCTATGGGTTGGTGTTGAATAATCTTCAGGAATTTGTTTTTCTGCCGCGTGAGTTTGATTTTAAGGAAGTCGGTATATATCCCAATCAGCATTACGTAGGCTTTCAGGTTGATTATAAACGAAGTGAAGCTGGTAATGATGCATATGCCTCTGTAAGATCTGCGATTGTAGCGAAGAAAGCGGTCGGCAAAAAACTTGTTTACTGCGCCTTTGGTACCGTGCCTATTGACGATGCACCAACTTTTCTTTCTTTTATAAAGAATTTGATTGTTGCACAGGAAGGTTTGAATGTTGTTCTCTTGTTGGCAACAAGTCTTGATACAAGTCGTGTTTCATGCAATAGCGATGATGTATATATACTTCCCTATGTTCCGCAACTGGACGTGCTGCAGTATGCAGATGTTTTTATAACGCATGGAGGATTGAATTCGATCAAGGAAGCAATCGATCAGGCGGTGCCGATGCTGGTATATCCCGGTGAATCGGTAATGGACCCACCCGGCAACTCAACACGCGTAGTATATCATGAGCTCGGTTTGCGTGGTGATATGAAGACAGACTCGGCGAGCGATATTCATCGTAAACTGCATCAACTGCTGACGGAAGAAAAATATAAAAAGAACGTTGAAGCGTTGAAACAAGTGAACCGTTCGTATACACGAGATAAAGCTATAACACTGTTGTCGCGTCTTCCGCCCATTGAATAATCAGTTGTACTGTTGTATCTTTCTTCTCGCACCCAAACGAAGGACTTATGCACAAGTATATTATTTATGCCGTTGTTTTGATTTTAACAGCATCCTGTACGATAAAGCCTCCGGTGGAATCACAGGCAACGGTTGTGACCGATACCGTTAAAACTAAATATACCGAACGATACCGACCTGCTTTTCACTTTTCTCCCGATCATTACTGGACCAATGACCCAAACGGATTGTTGTACTTTGAGGGTGAGTATCACTTGTTCTATCAGTATAATCCCTTCGGTAATAAATGGGGTCACATGAGTTGGGGGCACGCGGTAAGTAATGATTTGCTCCACTGGGAACATTTGCCGGTAGCTATTACTGAATATACGGATAAAGCATCGGGCGATAGCACCATGATCTTTTCCGGAAGCGCAGTAGCGGATGTTAATAACACAAGTGGATTTTTTACGAATGGAAAAGGTGGCATCGTGGCTATATATACCTCGCATGTGCATCGTAATAGTCAACAGATAACGCAGCATCAAAGTATTGCCTATAGTAACGATCGTGGCAGAACATTTACTCGCTATACGGATAATCCAGTGCTCGATAAAAAGTTGAAAGACTTCCGCGATCCAAAAGTGTTTTGGTACGAGCCTGAAAAGAAATGGGTAATGACAGTAGTGGTACCTGATAAATTCAAGGCACAGTTTTACGAATCAAAAAATCTGAAGGAATGGAAACTGTTAAGTGAGTTCGGTCCGCTGGGGGATACGGCAAAAATATGGGAGTGTCCGGACTTGATAGAGGTACCGTTGCTTGATAATCCTGCCAGAAAAAAATGGGTGCTCTTGATTTCGAACTCTCATTCGCAGGGACCGACCTTTGTAGGTATGCAATACTTCGTAGGTAATTTTGACGGTCAGAAATTTACGCCCGAGTATCCTAAACAGTATCCGCTATATCTTGAGTATGGTAAGGATTTTTATGCTGCCGTTACGTTCAATAACATGCCGAAGAGTGATGGTCGCATTATCCTGTTAGGGTGGGCTAACAACTGGGCTTATGCACAAGATATACCTACTGAGCCGTGGCGAAGTGCTATGACGTTGCCGCGTGAACTATATCTGAAAAACACAGCCTATGGCTATCGCGTGATTCAGAAACCGGTTAAGGAATTGACTGCGATCCGTGATGACAGTGTAAAATATACTCCACCCGGCAAAGTGTTTCCGGGAAAAAGTTTTGAAGTAAATTACACCTATACTGCAGGTACCGCCACGAAGTTTGGTTTTAAGATCGTAACCGGAGAGAATGAAGAAACGATTATTGGTTACGATAAGGGCCTGCAAGAAGTATATATCGATCGAACAATGTCAGGCAATGTATCCTTTCATAGTAATTTCCCGAGTGTAGATCGTGCCCCGGTTAAATTGCAGAATGGTAAACTGAAGTTGCAGGTGTTTGTAGATAACTCCATCGTTGAAGTATTCATCAACGATGGAGAACAGGTTATTACTGATCAGATCTTCCCGACTTCATCGGAATATAGCTTGCAACAATTCACAGAGGGCGGCACTGCCGAAGCTGATATGCGTGTGTGGAGAATTAAATCGGTGTGGCTGGAGTGATCGTTATTTTAACACGATCTTTTCTATTCGTTTC
This sequence comes from uncultured Chitinophaga sp., assembly GCA_966211525.1. Lineage (GTDB taxonomy): Bacteria > Bacteroidota > Bacteroidia > Cytophagales > Cyclobacteriaceae > Ohtaekwangia. The sequence continues at coordinate 14,081 of CBIHOZ010000088.1, forward strand.
AGACGCTTGTCAAACTCATCTACACGATCAATTTTCTTGGTGAGTTTTTCTATGGCGCCAGCTAGTTTCATATTGGAGAGTCGCATTTCTGACATTTCAGTATGAATGCGTTCCTGAATCTTTGTTTGTCGATCTAAAACTACTTCAATGTGACTTACAGTACGTTCCAGTTTGGTTTGAGACTGAGCTAACTTATCAACAGTCGGTATTAAATCAGCCATTAACTCGGCAAGCTGATCGACTTTTTCTTCTAATCGCATAACGTTTAATTTGTTTGATGATTTACTCATTGCTCCTCAAATATAGTATAAATCATCCAACCTTTACCGGCTCACGCAAGCCAACCCACGTAAAACGTTTGGTAACATATTCAGGATTAGTGAATGATGCATTGCCTGCAGGATTACCTCCGGTTACGTGGAAATCAGAAAACGCGGCATGTTGGTTTACATATATACCTCCAACCAGGTTAAACGATACCGGTGTAGCCGCGAGCGACATTTCATCAGCAATTTTCTCTTTTACTTTTTCATCGGTAGTATAGGCTCCGCAAGATATAGCGCCATGCTTCAGCGCCATCTCCTGTGCCAGTTCTATACTTTGATCGGTGCTTTTTGTTTTGATGAGTAGAGCAATCGGTCCGAATAATTCTTTGCTGAATATATCTTTCTTCGATGCATCTACTTCTATAAGTACAGGTGTGGCTACTCGTGCATTCTTGAACATCGGGTTCTCGAACGTGCGTGACTTCAACCATACTTTACCCGGAAGTTTTTCGGCATCGGTAACGCGCTCGCATGTTTTTTTATTTTGTACGGCACCTAGTACAAACGGCCCTGCTTTCGGGTTGTCGGCTGTAGCATTTACCTGGTCAGCAAGTTTCTGAGCAAATTCATCAAACGAAACTATACCGCTTGATGTTTTTATTCCGCTTTCGGGTATATAAAAATTCTGCGGGGCAGTGCACATCTGTCCGCTATATAAAGCGACTGAGAAAGCAAGGTTCGCAGCAACCTTATCAACGTCTTCTACAGAGTCAAGTATAACAGAATTAACACCAGTTTTTTCTGTAAATACAATTTTGCCCGGCAGCGTTTCAAGGTAACTTCCAAAAGTTGAGTTGCCAGTAAAATCAATCAGCTTTACTTCCGGATGTTCCGCAAGTTCTTTCGTAACAGTTTTACTAACCGTATCTACGGCTAACTGGCAAACCGATGGATCTATATTGTTTTCAGAGAACACTTTTTGTATTTCAGCAACTACAATAGCAATTGGTAAAATCGCTCCGGGGTGCGGCTTTACAATAACAGCGTTACCGGTAATAAGACTTCCATATATACCCGTAACGGAATTCCATGTGGGGAAGGTTGAGCATCCTATAACAACCGATATACCTTTCGGTACTGCACGCCACTCTTTGTTTAACTGTATATTGAATTTACCCATCGGCTTGTCCCAAACCGTTTTGGACGGGAATCGTTGTAATTCTTCGTAACCTGCAGCTATCGCTTCGAGCGCACGATCTGCCGCATGAGGGCCGGATGCCTGGAATGCCATCATATACCCTTGTCCGGTAGTATGCATGGTAGCATACGCAATCTCGAAGAAACGCTGCTTGACGCGCTCCAGAGATTCAATCAATATACCGGCACGATCGTCTACAGAAACTTTTCTCCAGACATGAAATGCTTTCTTAGCATTATCAACCAATGTCTGCACGCTATAGGAAGGATACTGTATCTTCAATGCTTCCTGCAGGTAAGGCGATTCTTCTTCGCCAATCCAGGCTTCGGCTGTCGGCTGTTTCAGCTCTTCAAACTTTTTTCCAAGGGTAGCCTTGAATTTAGCTTGCGCATCAGCGTCAGCGGTTTCGCCATATATAGCAGGTGCCGGATGTTCAGGATAGTATGCAAAAAAAGTTCTGTCGTGCAATGCTTTTACGGCATTGCCAATCGTTGCCTTATGTTTTTCAAAGAGGGTCATATATCTGGTTGTTTAGTAGTTTACTTATTGCTTGCTGCCAAAAACTCTTTTTAACAATTCAGTTGTACGTGCCACCGGATCTTCCCGTATCTTCTTTTCTTCATCAGCTATCAGTAAAAATAATCCGTCCATGGCTTTGGTGGTAGCGTAATCGTTCAGGTCCGGATTTACTTTTTCAACAAACGGAATACGATTATACTGTGTTACCAGGTCGCTATAATATTTGGTTGCATTCACTTTGCTGAGTGAGCTGGCAATTACCGGTTGAAATTTTTCGCGCAGTTGTGCAGACGTTGTGCGCTTTAAATATTCGGTTGCTGCATTGTCTGATCCGCGTAAAATACTCCACGCATCCTGAATAGTCATTTGCCGGATCGCATTCACAAATATAGGTTTGGCTTCCTTGGCTGCATCTTCTGCGCCCCGATTCAAGGTAAGTATAAATTTATCTACTTCACTGCCCAAACCAATCTGTCGTAATTTATCTTCCACTTTTTTTACATCCGGTGGAAACGGAATTTTGATCTTCGGATTTTTGAAGTAGCCATCCAGTTGCGAAGCCATGTCTGATCCGTTGGATATACCTTTTACCAACGCTTCTTTCAATCCTTCGCCTACCTCGGCAGTGGTTAATGGTTTTTCGGTGTTAAGGGCTTTGTTCACTTCGCTCATCGTCTGGTTAAGTTGAGCGGTCGTACAGGCTGTAAATACAAGCGCTGTCAGCATAGCAATTGTCGATCGTTTCATAAACTGTTTAATTCGCATGAAAGGTAAATAAAAGTCTACGACCGTTGTAAACGTCTTGTAGTTTTAACAAGCGTTTTGGCGCCAGAAGATTTATGTTCGCTGTAAACGATCTGCGGTAATCTCCTGAATATTTTTACAACCCGAAAGTGCCATCGTTAATTCGAAGTCGGCCATGAAATTGCGGAGTACGGTATATACTCCCTGCTCACCTGCAATCGCCAATCCATACACATAAGGTCTTCCGATGCAAACCGCTTTCGCTCCAAACGCGAGTGCTTTAAAAACATCAGCACCTCCGCGAATGCCACTGTCAAGTAATACCGGTATAGTTCCTCGAATAACATCACATATTTTTGGTAATGCATCAAGTGTCGCAACCGCACCGTCTACCTGTCGTCCGCCATGATTGGAAACGATAATGCCATCTATACCATAGTCAATTGCCTTGCGTGCATCGTCAGCATGCAGGATGCCTTTTAGCAGAATGGGTAGCTTTGTTTGCTGTCTCAAAAACTTTAGATCATTCCACGTTGTGCATGGATTGGAATAAGTTGCTGTGAATTTTCTAACTGCCTTTATCGGTCGGCCGGAACGAAGCTTGTGTAAAAAATTATTGCCGGGATAATTATTCACCATCTTTACCAGCCCTGCTATACTCTTAAAAGTTATTTTTCTTTTTACATCAGCTCCTTCATCCGCTTCATCTAACATTTTTTGAAAGACAGGATCAGATGTATACTGCGCAATTCCTTTACCTTCCAGAAAGGGTAGATAGGCGAGTTCAAGATCACGCGTTCGCCAGCCGAGTAACGTAGTATCAAGTGTTACAACGATGGCCTTGCAGCCGCAACGTTCAGCGCGCTGCACAAAACTTGTTACCAGTTCATTTGACTTACTCCAATATAATTGAAACCACCGCGGACTGTTTTGCATTACTGCAGAACATGCTTCCATCGGCTTGCTTGCCTGGTTGGAAAATATATAGGGTATACCAAGTTTTGCCGCTGCACGCGCAACCGCTATATCTGCATCGCAATGAACCATTTCCAATACACCGACCGGTGAAAGTAAAAATGGTGATGGTAATTTTTCTCCGAACAGTTCAACAGATGTGTCGCGTTCACCAACGTTACACAACATTCGCGGCACAATGCTATACTTTGAAAATGCACTGCGATTATTCTTCATGGTGTCTTCACAACCTGCACCCCCGGCAATGTAAGCATAGGCGTTGCGACTCATGTGTCGCCTGGCGGAGGCTTCAAGATTGGCAAGATCAATATTGACACGAGGAAGAATGCCGGCAAAACCGCTGAGGTATATTTCCTTTTGCCATTCGGGAGCTGTGAATTTCATGCGAATCGTTGATAAAGGTGTTCTCTAAAATAACCTTTACCAGCGAATTCCACTATTCATCTTTCTTGTAGGTGTTTTGCGTGGCCAGTCGCACCAGGAAATGTATTACCTTCAACAGAATGCGACTATGTTTTTTCTGATGAGACAATGCATTCCCCGGCCGCGAACTGTGGCGTTTCTTCCAAACCATATACTACACCGATCAGAAACGATAGATCATGCCGATGCCAATGGCAGCCCGATACGGCTTTAGAGTAAAGGGTTCGTTGAGAGATTCGCTCGCATGTATAGCATGCGTGAAGCTCGGTTGTATATAAAAATTCGTTCGCGGATTTACAGCGAGCTCCAATCTATATAGCAGTTGGTAGTTGAGGTAACTGGATGATCGATTGGTATATGTATCGCGTTCGCTGGCACGCAGAAACCCTTTTTGATATTGCAGGCCAGTTCCGATCTTGTGCATGAGCTTATCCGTTTTGAGGCGATAGAAGAAGCCGGCAGAGACACCCGCATTCCGCATGGCATACGAAAAATCTCTCTGCCTGATGCCCGGTTTAATGATATAGTCTTCATTCGGATTGCCTTCGATCTCTTCTACATTACCCGCGCTATATTTGTATGTTATAGTTTGATTTTGCTGATAATAGGACAGTCCTGCATATACTTCGATGGTTTTGGTGACCGGTATCTGGAAGCCACCATCGATGGCAAGTCCTAAGCGGTTGGACGAAAATATACCATCCGACTTTAACTCAGTGATGTTGATGGCATCATTCTTTGCCGGTGTCATTTTTTGATAGGCAAGCGAAGGTGACACTGTAAAGTAAATTGCCGGATGGAATTTCTTCGTACGTTTTTTAGTCGGCTGTTCTTCCTTTCGAACTGGTTCTTTATGAGCGATGCTATCGGTCTTGATTACATTTTCCACAGAATCCTGAGTCGCAATCCGTGAAGAATTGTTGAGTGTTATAGTTTTATTACGCTCTATGTTGTTAGTGTTGATGTTGGATTCACTACTTTCAACCGAATCTGGTGAAATCGTCATTGGTTCGTCACTATGTTGTATATCTATAGTTTCGTCGGTTGTCTGTTTGTTAGTTGTTCGGTTAGTACGATGGCCCGATTGAGCGCTTGCGTTGTTGCTATAGTTTCCATTACGAATGTAACCTGTCGATGTATTCGCGGTTTTGTTAGTACTGAAATCATGAACAGGAACGGCATCTTTGTGCGAAAGTGTTTCTGGTTGTGTCTCCTGATTCGTTAAGCTGTTGCGTGAGTTATGATTCTTCTTTTGCTTATCGATAATTATAGTCTCGCTTTCGCGGATCGTTTGACCGGAAGGTTTGTTTTGCTCTATTCCCGTACCTATGCCCGCAATATCTTGTCGGACGGGTATACTATCCGTTGTCTTCACTGTAAACAGCAACAAGAGCACTAGCACAATTGCTGATACTATATCCTGCGTCAACTCAAGCCACTTGCGCGAGTCGTAACGCGAGGGCGAAATAATCGCAGCGATATCATCCCAGTCATCGTCCGGATCTTCGGTATAATTACTTAACCGCGTTTTGATGTTGTTCCAGAAATCTTTTTCAGGCAAGCTTTTCATAGCGCTTAATTCCGATACGTGTTAATTTTTCCTTGAGCAAATACTTGGCATGGTGGAGCTGCGACCGCGATGTGCCTTCTGTTACATTCAGCAGTGTAGCAATTTCGGCATGACTATATCCTTCCACTTCAAACAGGTTAAAGATGATGCGGCAACCTTCCGGCAGTTCATTGATAACAGAGATGAGGAATTCATCCGACAAGTTTCCTACTATACCTTCTGTATCAATGCCTGCTATATCATAATCTGAAGATGTATAGAGTTGCAGGTTCGTCTTCTTTGATTTATGATAATGGTCGATGGCCGTGTGCACCGCTATGGATTTCATCCACGATTCAAGCTTATTCGCGGTCTCAACCTGGTTTATTTTTGTAAAGATCTTGATGAAGGTTTCCTGCAACATGTCCTGAGCATCTTCGCGATTTTTTGCGTAGCGCCTGCACAAGCCCATGAGCCTGGCCTTGAACAGATCGTACAGGATCCGTTGTGCGGAAGCATCCTTCTTTTTGCATCGTTCCAGCAAGTGTTGATATTGCATAAACAGGGGAGGTCTTCACCGCGAAAGTGAAGACCTGTATTGGGTCGTTTTTTAGTTTTGTTTCAGATCAATGAATCGTTATCCCCACGCTTGCTTCTTTGCACTGTGAACCGTAGCAGACTTTATAGTAAAGACTGTCCGTAATGGTTGCTGTTGTATCCGGCACGATATAGTCGATCGCGTATGTTTTGTAGAGTGATGCTGTGCCGTATCGCGGAGCTTTCGAGATTGAGAAAGTATATTGTGCTGTGTCCATGCAGAGCGTATCGTTGTTGAAAACCAGCAGACGCAGCAGATTGGAGCTTAACGAATCGCTGTTCACGGTATAGTGATCGTCACGTAACTGCCAGTTGCAGGCTTGCTCTTTCTCGATATATACTACACCGAATCCAATTTTTGCAGTATCGGTAGGTGAATATACTTTGTAAATAATCTTGTCCGTGCCGTTAAACCCGCTGCCCGGAGTATATTGAATGCGGTTGCCGCTTACAACGGTGGCGGTACCGGCATACGGAGGGAAACTTGCGGATGGTTTATATACTTCTACAATAAGATCGGAAGAATCGCAGAGTACATCGTTCTGTAATACATTAATAGTTACCGGGCCGGTAACATTATAGACAGAATCGTTGCGCGGATATATACCGCAGGGAAGTTGGGTAGTATCATCTTCTACGATAATGATTACGCTGTCGAACTTGATGAATTCGTTGTTGGCTGAATATATAGAGAAAGCTATGGCATCTTGTCCTCTTCTAAAAGCATTATCAGGTGAGTATTGCAGAAAGCCACTGCTTAATTCAGTGATGTTGCCATGTCGCGGCTGACCGGAGATGTTCAGCTTTACCGTACCAGACGTTTTTACTTTGGAGTATAGATCGATATAGGCAGAACCGTTAGGCAGTACATATACCTTGTCATTACTGATGTCTACCTGCGAGCCATTGGACGGATCATCGTCTTGCAATACATCGCAGGAGTAGTGGAGCATCGCGATTGCCGCTATCAGAATTACCTGCAGCCAGTTTTTGATTTTAATCGGTGTCGGATTCATAGAGATGTTTGTTTATTAGGTAAGACTGGTTTCCTTTGCAGAACGTTGGATGATGATTTTGAAATTTTTAAAGTAATCTATGAAGACTATTCTGGCCGAACTGCTGACCATCGGGGATGAGATACTATATGGACAAATTGTTGATACGAACTCGCAATGGATGAGTGTTGAGCTCAGCAATGCCGGTATAAAAGTAATTCGGAAGACAACGGTTGGCGACCAGGAAGGAGAGATCCTTGCTGCATTTGCAGAGGCAGAGAAGCGGGCAGACATTGTGTTGATCACAGGTGGGTTGGGGCCTACGAACGATGATCTAACGAAACCCTGCCTGGCAAAGTATTTTAACTGCGAAGTAAAGATTCATGAAGAAGCGCTCGCGGAAGTAACGGAGTTCTTTACCAGCCGGGGTCGCGAATTAACGGAGGTCAATCGCCAGCAGGCTGCGCTGCCGGTATGCTGCGAGAAAGTTACCAACGTACTGGGTACTGCTCCGGGCATGTGGTTTGAACGCAACGGTAAAGTGTTTGTGTCCATGCCAGGTGTGCCTCACGAAATGAAACGGATGATGACGGACCTGGTAATTCCGAAGTTGAAGAAGACATTTAGTACCCCTGCTATATATCATAAAGTAATTCGTACAGTAGGTATAGGAGAATCATTTCTGGCCGAGAAAATTGCCGAGTGGGAAAATGCATTGCCTTCGCACATCAAGCTTGCTTACCTGCCCAGCCTGGGGGAAGTAAAACTCAGGCTCACCGGTATAGGCAATACAACGGAGTTGCTGGAGAAAGAAACCGAAGTGCTCACTGAAAAACTACGCGACCGTATAGGACAATTTATATATGGTTATGGCGAAGAGCCGCTGGAGGTAGCAGTTGGTAAAAAACTGCTTGATAAAAAACTAAGTATAGCGGTAGCAGAAAGTTGTACCGGTGGCTATCTGTCGCACTTGATTACCAGTGTGCCGGGGAGCTCATCCTATTTTCTGGGAAGTATTATACCGTACGACTACGCTATTAAAATGAGACAGCTTGGAGTGAAGCCCGAAACGCTTGAACAATACGGAGCTGTGAGTGAAGAAACCATTCGTGAAATGGCGAACCTTGTGCGCGCTAAATTCAATACAGATATAGGTGTAGCAACAAGTGGTATAGCAGGGCCGGGTGGTGCTACTCCGGAGAAACCTGTCGGCACGGTATGGATCGCTTACTCCGATAAACATCAAACGGTAACGCGCAAATTACAATTGTCGAAAGAGCGATTATTGAATATCAAGATGGCGTCCATTGCGGTATTGAATCTGGTACGCTTGAGTTTGCCGAAAGGCTGAGCGGGTTTAACGTGTTTATGTGTTTACGTGTTTAGGTGTTTATGTTATGGTGATGCACCATTGTTGTTAAATTAAACGATATGTCAACCACAACGAACCTCAACACAAACAAGATGCGATTGAGTTTGCCGAAATAATTTAATACCTTCGTTACATGAGGTCGGTGAAGGAAGATTTGCATGGAATAATTGATAGCATTGATGATGAGGCGTTGCTCAAATCAATCTATGAACTTCTTGAAGCAAGGAAGAATCAGCATGCAGGTAAAATATGGGAAAGTCTTACGGACGACCAGAAGCAGAGTATATTAACTGCGGAGCGAGAGATTCCTCAATACCCTGCCAAACACGTTAGCCATGATGAAATGAAAAGACGCAATAAAAGGTGGTTAGAAAAATAATCTGGAACGAAAAAGCCACCCTCCAATTTCAACTTATACAAGATTATCTAGAACGTACGTGGGGCGAACCCGCGGTCGCTAAATTTACTCTGCGCGTATTTGATTTTTTGGATTTGCTTGAGAAGTATCCCTTTGTTGGAACGGTTGAATATGAGAAAAAAGATATCAGGGGTTTTGTTATAAGTTCCCAGACAAGGTTGCTATATAAAGTCACTGATGATGCAATCATTCTTCTAGGCTTCATTGATACACGGAGTGAAGGTGCGGTATACTAATGTTTGTTTTTCTTTGGTTGATATATCGGTTTCCGAAATTCTGTTAGCTGAAAATATCTTCTTTGAACGTTTTCTTCCAAAGAGTTGCACAGGCATGTGAAAAATCCAAAACCTGATTAACTTGCCACATCAAAAAACAACCGATTGAATCATGGCAGATGTAGAACTGATCATGCCGAAAATGGGCGAAAGTATATTCGAGGCTACGATATTAACCTGGCTCAAAAAGCCTGGCGATAAAATTGAGCAGGATGAATCTGTACTCGAAGTAGCTACTGATAAAGTAGATACTGAAGTTCCATCCACTTATGCCGGTATACTGAAAGAAATTTTGGCGAAGGAAGGTGATGTTGTAAAAGTGGGAGCTCCCATTGCCGTCATTACGTCCGATGTTGCCGAAGGTAAAGCTACAACAGTAGCTGCTCCGGCAGAAGGAAAGAAAACTGCTGAGCCTGCTGTAAAAGAAGTTGCCATTGCACATGCCAACGGAGCTTCACATGATGCAGCTGATTTTAAATCGAGCTCACGTTTCTATTCTCCGCTTGTAAAGAATATTGCGCGCGAAGAAAACATTCCGGTAGCGGAGCTGGAGACTATATCCGGCAGTGGTGCGGAAGGTCGCGTTACCAAGAAAGATATCCTGGACTATGTGCAGTCGCGCAAGGTAGGTGCTACACCTCAACCTGCGGTGAAGCATGCAGTAGCAGCTACTACATCTGCACCGAAAGTACAGGCATCGATCAGTGCCGGTGATGAGATCATCGAGATGGATCGCATGCGCAAGATGATTGCCGAGCGCATGGTAGACTCCAAGCGTATAGCCCCGCACGTTACTTCATTTGTAGAAGCCGATGTTACCAACATTGTGCAGTGGCGTAACAAAGTAAAAGGTGAATTCCAGAAGCGCGATGGTGATGTGCTAACATTTACTCCGCTGTTTATCGAAGCGGTTGTGTTGGCTATAAAAGATTACCCGATGATCAACGTGCAGGTAGATGGCGACAGAATCATCAAGAAAAAAGATATCAATATAGGTATGGCGGTGGCGCTGCCTTCCGGTAATCTTATTGTACCGGTAATCAGAAATGCCGACCAGTATAATCTCGCAGGTCTCGCTAAAATTGTGAACGACCTGGCCAGACGTGCCCGTGATAATAAATTGAAACCGGACGAACTCTCCGGAGGTACGTTCACCATTTCAAATGTCGGTTCGTTTGGTAACGTGATGGGTACACCGATTATCATGCAACCTCAGGTGGGCATCATAGCACTCGGTGCTATACAGAAAAAGCCGGCTGTTATGGAGATGCCGTATGGAGATGTGATCGCGATCCGACACAAAATGTTCCTGTCTCATTCGTACGATCACCGGGTTGTTGACGGTGCTTTGGGCGGAAGTGTAGTGCGCAGAGTGGCCGATTACCTCGAGAAATTTGACATAAACAGAAGTATTTAGTACACGTGACACGTGAATTAACCCGGACGAGTTCTTAAACCGTCCGGGTTTACTATTTTTAGGCATGTCCAAAATTATCTCTTTCATCAGCCGGAAAGGCGGTACGGGCAAAACTACCAACGCTATAAACCTGGCTACTACTCTCTCCAAACTTGGCAAGCGCGTGTTGCTGGTGGAGACGGATACCAATTATACCCTGAACACTCTTCGTAAAATGGAGTTGTTCAAGGCGAAAGATGGTCTCGCGAATTTCGAAATACTCGGTTCGCACGATCACCAGGTAGCTGACGAACTCATCAAACTGAAAGAGAATAAAAAGAACGACATCATCATTGTAGACAGCGCTGGTAAAACCACCGATGAAGGGATTAAAAAACTTTGTCTCGTGAGTGATGCTGTTGTGGTGCCGACAAGTCTTACACAAAACGATTTGCTGGTAACGTATCAAACCGTAACAGACCTTTCGCCTGCGCGCGAACTCAATCAGAAACTCAAGATCATTATTCTACCGAACCGGATTCATAGTTCAACCAACATCTATAATGTGCGGGAGAATCTTAAAAACCTCGATGCGATTATTTTACCGGTAATCGTACCGCAGAAAAATCTTTTCGTTAATTTCAGTACACTTGAAGCTGAAAAAGAATATCAACCGGTAGCACAAGCCATTCTCAATCACCTCGCATGAGCAAGAAAAAAAACACGCTGAAAGACCTTGACGATTTTTTAAAGCAACAGGCCGCTACATTGGTATCGCCTGCGAAACTCAGTGAGCAGATTGAAACACCACCACCGCCCGCTGCAGAAGCTGCACCGGTAGTTAGTACACAACCATCCGTTGAGCCAACACCTATTGTTGCAGAAGAAGTAACAATAGCTAAAATTCTTGATGCTATAAAAACGCTGGCACAAAAAGAAGGAACTTCCGCTCAGGATAAACTATATGATGTTATACTGCAGGCTGCCGATTCAAAGATGATTTCCTCCGCGGAAGATAAAATGCTCATCAATACAGTGCTCTTTCTGAAAAGTGGCGACAATTGGAAAGACGTTATTCGGGATTACTGGAAAAATAAATAGAACATTAGCCCTAAGCTCGATCTATACAATGGTATAGATGCATGCATAGGTTGCGTTTAGTGTAGTACATACATTTCTCATCTTTGCTCCGGCACATTCATGTGATGCCGGTTTTTTTATTTTTACTTCGTGACGCTTCTATTCCCGAAAGAAAAATAATTGTTGTTCATTTTAGATAAGCAATCAACGTTAAGCCTGTTTTGTAAAATCTATAGGTATACATTGTTAACACCTCTTTAATTCAATGCTGCTTTGTTTTTTGTAGTTCAATATTTTATCGGTGATAATTGTCTTCTGCCACCACTATACGCAATTCAAAGAGAGTCCACCTTTTTGTTCCCCTGCTAATGTGCAGTTGCGAGTAACCGAAAGCTTGCTTTGCGCGCGGTTTGATATCGGTCTTTGATGGAGACTGCATAATTGTTTTTTATACTTAAAGGTTTGAGTGCATGCAAAAACATGACGAACAAAGAAAAATTGTGTCGCTGCGTTTTCGTTGGTTGAAGTTTATCAGCAGGTATTTTTTTATTGGTTTAATGTTGATACCGATACTTACACCGGCGCAGTCAACATGCTATGAAACGGTTAATCTGCCTGGCGACAGTAAGTTTGGCGGAGGCGATACGCAAGGCTCAAAATTAATTGGCAATACCTATGGAGCTGGTGAAGGCCCCGGTATATATATAGTTGCAGATGGAGGATATCGTCTATACCTGAATGGTGAACTGCTTGCATACGATAATGCAGCCGGTCGTGTTCGTTTTATACCGATGACATTTCTGCCCGGTAAAAATGCAATTTCAATTGTAGGTGTCAACGGTCAGGGAGCCCCCGGAGTATTAATGCATTTGGATGAACTGGAGAAACCTCATGTTACGGGTGCCGAATGGAAAGTACTGAATAATCCGACGGATGATAGTTGGAAAAAGGAATCATACAATGATAGCGCATGGCCTGCTGCAACTATATCTGCCAGTGGTACATTAACCTCATTGCCCGGTGGTGGCTCACTTTCTTCACCAGGGCTCCCTTCGAATTCACAGGCAAAGTGGATATGGTCTGGCAGTAAAAGCGATAAGAATGTGGTGCTCCGCTATACCTTCAGTATCAAGGCGCTCGGGTTCGGTGCATTAACCACCGGTGGTAAGCGAAGCAATATCGTTATCGTTAAAGATGAAACTGAGTTTCTGAACCTTCTCAGTGATACTACCAGCCGGATTATTTTGATTCCGGAAGGAGTATTTGACTTCCGTAATTATCGAAATGATCCCAACTCGAAAGTATGCGAGACACCCTGCGATAAATTTGGTACTGCGTGCGGCACGACACCTGCTACACCAGGGCTTACGTATAAACGAAATATAACACCTACAACAAGCTGTTCGGGTAAATATATAACGATCAAATCATGGGATCGTCAGATCGCAGTTACGAGAAATAAATCTATTATCGGTATGGGGCGTGGCGCTTCATTGCGTGGCGCTTCTTTCTACAGCAGTCAAAATGGTAATGTGAAAAATATCATCTTTAGAAACCTGAAGGTTTGGGATGTGAATCCACATATCATTGAGGCAGGCGGTGGTATAGAATTGATTAATGTAGAAAAGCTTTGGGTAGACCACTGCTCGTTTAAATGGATCAGTGATGGCAATGATGTAAATCATGCAAAAGAGGTAACATACTCATGGGATCACTGGGATGGATACAACGAATTTCAGTGTAACGGTCGTGATTTCTATGCAGCCCTGGTTCAGGATTCAGATGTTACCTACGATCATATGTACTGGGATGGTGGAAGCGGTCGAAATCCAAAGGCATATCAAAATACACGTATACATGTTCTTAATAATTATCATAAGGATAATATTTACGCTGCTGTTTCTTCATTCAATTCAACAGCAGAGGTGCGCGTTGAAGGTAATTATTTTGAAAAAGTGTGTTTCGTCACGTATAAAACTGAAGAGACCTCACGTATTTACTGCAACAAAAATAAATATGTAAATACAGCGGGATTTCTTGTTCATCAGACTGCCGTGAAGACTGAGCCTACGGATGTGGTTTTTGCGCCACCGTATACATATACTATAGATGATGCCGATAGCATTCCAACATGGGTAAAAGCAAGAGCGGGTGCTGGCAGTTTATGGGGAACTATGCCACGGTATACCGATACAGCGGGAAGGTATAACACGGCACCCGATGTTTCCATCACAGCGCCATCGGCAACCGAAGTGCTTGTAACTGCTACCGATGGTAATGGCATTGGTAAAGTTGAATTCTATAGTGGTATAGATAAAATAGGTGAAGTTCAGAAAGCTCCCTATAAATTAAACGTAGCAGCAGACACCTGTATACGCTCGATAGTAGCGATAGTATATGATACGAAAGGACTTGCTACAACATCTATACCGGTAACACTCTGTAAGTCGCTGGTTGTTCATAAGTACCAGGTTAATAAAGGCCCCTGGAATACAGGAACAACTGCGACTGTGCAGGAGGGTGATACCATACGGTTTAGTCCCAGACCATCGAAGATATCTTCCGGATGGTCGTGGAAAGGCCCGGCAAATTATACAGCTGCAACACGCGATATACAGTTAGTCAAAATAACATTAGCACAAGCAGGTGTTTACACGGCAACTTTATCAGACGGTGCGGGATGTTCCGCAAGCGCGAACTTTGTATTGAAGGTGGCTAACGCTGCAAAATATACTCTAACAACAACCGCCACACCTTCTGCCGGAGGTACAGTCAGTGGAGCGGGAAGTTATAATGCAGGCGATGTGGCAACCTTAAAAGCTACGCCAGCTGCGGGCTATATCTTTACTGGTTGGAGTGGTGATGCTACCGGAACTTCTTCTTCTGTAACTTTAACAATGAATGGTAATAAATCTGTTACTGCTAACTTTCAGTTAATTAAATATAC
>CBIHOZ010000089.1:0-28429 GCA_966211525.1 uncultured Chitinophaga sp.
GAAAAGAAAACCATTACCAAGTAATCTATCCCGACTGGGCTGGTTGCTTACAAGTTTGCTTCTGCTGGGGCAGCTTGTGCATGCACAAACCAGTACGGTGAGCGGAGTAATTAAAGATGCAGGTGGCCAGGTAATTCCTGGAGCCAACGTTCTTGTAAAGGGAACAACCAATGGTACTGTTACCAATGGAGAAGGAGCCTATCGCATTGAGGTGCCTCAAAACGCAGTGCTCGTAGTAAGTTTCATCGGCTATAGTCCACAGGAAGTTGCCGTAGGAAGTCAGTCTGTAATAAATATAGTACTGCAGGAAGACGTATCTACGTTGAATGAAGTTGTCGTTATCGGTTATGGAGAAGTAAAGAAGAAAGATATAACGGGTGCTGTAGCTTCCGTTAACACCGCTGAAATGTTACAGGCTTCACCTACTAACATCAGCCAGGGCTTACAAGGGCGTGTAGCAGGTGTATATGTTTCAAAAAATGACGGAGCTCCCGGTGCCGGTGTATCGTTACAGATACGCGGCCCGAATACATTCCTTGGGAGTGCAGAACCACTCTATGTTATTGATGGTATACCTTTCGTGACAGGTGGTAGTGCTGCGCAAGTAGGTGGCGATAACCAAACGAGCAACCCGCTTTCGTTTATCAACCCGCAGGATATTGAGTCGATCGAAATATTAAAGGACGCATCAGCTACTGCTATATATGGTGCAAGAGCGGCCAATGGTGTCGTGCTGATAACAACGAAAAAAGGAAGTAAAGATCGCGACAACCTGGAGTTTGTAGTAAACTATGGGGTATCACGCGTGTCGAAAAAGATAGATGTACTCAACGGCTATCAATATGCGCTGTTTCAGAATGAAGCTGTAACAAACAGAAGTAAATATGAAGGCACTCCGCTGGGAGAATTACCTTTTCCGGGTACAAGCGAAGTAGATCCGGAAACAGGCGAAACGATCTATAGCCCAGCACCTGAAGATTTCCTCAACGGGTATAACAATGGAGGTACCAACTGGCAAGACCAGATTTTCGAAACGGCTACGACTGCCGACTATACATTATCCTTAAACGGTGGTAACGATAAAGGCAATTACTCGATATCTGGTAACGTACTCGACCAAAACGGAGTTATGGTAAATTCATATTTCAAGCGTTACTCGATTCGCGGCAATGTATTTCGCAATGTGCGTGAATGGATTTCTATCGGTTCCAATACAAGCATCACACGTTCGGAAAATAACTTTGTAAGAACCAACTCCGATGGTGGTACAGGTTCATCCCTTACGGGTGCGATACGCTCGGCTATAGTATATCCATCTACGTATCCTATCATCGATCCATCGACATTAAGCTCGGATCAGCTTGCAGAGATGAACAACGAAATCGGCTGGTATGCATCAAGTCCGCATTACTATGTTCGACATGCTAAAAATGCGCTTACCACTACACAGTTGTTCTCATCATCTTTTGTAGAGATAAGCTTCCTTGAAAATTTTAAACTTCGTCAGAATATAGGTTTCAACTATACTTACAACGTTCGTGATATTTACTACGATCGATTCACACAGGAAGGTAAAGCACCGGTTAATGGTTTAGCATACCTCACCGACAACACTTGGCTTGGCAGGACGCTGGAGACCATATTAAGCTATAACAAAACATTCCAAGATGATCACAATGTAAATGCAGTATTCGCGTTCACGAACGAGCAATACGATACACGCAGCTCATCAGTACAAGCACAAAATTTCCCGAATGATATATTAGGTAACAACGATCTATATACTGCTAAAGACAGACCGGTAGTAAACAACGGCCGTGGACAACGCAGAAACCTCGGTTTCCTCGGTAGAGTTAACTATGGTTATAAAGGTAAATATCTTGCTACAGCATCGTTCCGCAGAGATGGTACATCAGTGTTTCCTAAAAACAAATGGGGAACCTTCTACGCCTTTGCACTTGCATGGCGTGCCTCAGACGAAGCCTTCATTCAAAACCTGAATATATTCGATGACCTGAAGTTCAGAGTAGGCTACGGTGAAACCGGTAACCAGGCTATAGGAAGTTATGATGGTATGAGCCGCTTCGAACCGGCCAATACAGTTATCAACGGCCAGTTGGTAAACGGTTTTGCGGAACCGGACTGGGCAGGCCCTGCGAATCCGAACCTGATATGGGAAACTACCAAGCAATGGAATATAGGCGTAGATATACGCGTACTTAACAATCGCGTAGGACTTACTATAGATGCTTATCAGAAAATGACACACGACCTGTTGCAGCGAGTAACAATACCAAGAAGTACAGGCTTCGGTAGCCAGCTTGTAAACTTCGGAAATATACAGAACCGTGGTCTTGAGATAACCGCTACAGCAGATATACTCACCAGTGAATCTGGTCTGAAGTGGAACGTAAACGGCAACATCAGTTTTAACCATAACAAGATAAAAGGCCTGCCGGCTGATCAGTTCGCCACACGACTCTTCAACGGTATAGACAACGTATTCCTGCAACGCAACGGCCAACCGGTCGGTGTTATCTACGGATATGTAGAGGATGGCATGTATGATAACTTCGCGGAAGTTGTAGCAGACCCAGCATACGCGAATCAATCGGATGCTATAAAAACTGAAAAAATAGGAGAGATCAAATATAAAAACCTGGACAGCGATCCTTCCAGCATTGGCTCAACGGATCGCGCTATTATCGGTAACGTGAACCCTGACTATATATTTGGTATCACCAACAACTTCGAGTATAAGAACTTTACTTTCTCGTTCTTTATTCAAGGTGTAATGGGTAATGATATACTCAACGCCAACCTGACGGACTACTGGCAAGGTGATATCGCGAATGCGCCAAGCTATATATATAACAGTCGCTGGACACCGGAAAATACCGAAGGCGCTCGTTGGCCTAAAGCATTGCGTTCGGAAAGAAGAAATTACCTCTTCTCAGATCGCTATATAGAAGATGGATCTTATATCCGATTAAAGAATATCAGCCTCGGCTATACCTTTAAGAACCCGGTTAAATTTATACAGTCCGTTAACCTGTATACCAACGTAAGTAACCTGTTTACCATTACCGACTATAAATGGTATGATCCGGATGTAAATGCATTTGCAGGTGATGCCGGTCGAAGAGGTGTTGATATGAATTCTTACCCGAACAGCATCACCTATACCGTAGGTCTTAAAGCAATGTTCTAATCTTACAACAGTGATTCGTATGAAAAAGTATTATATAATTTCGATGATCATAGCACTGGTTGCTTTTACTGGTTGCTCGGATTATCTGGAAGAGAAGCCGATGGACTTTCTTAGTTCCGATCAGCTTGGTGATAGTGAAGATGGTGCCAAGTTATTGGTAAACGGTGCGTTGAATACAATCAACGATGGACCGATGTTTCGTTACGGTGCTTTCCCGAACGTACTTGATTACGATCAGGATCATCTCACTGGTCCGAGCTGGGCACTCGGTGGATTAGGTTCCGGAAATATACTTGGTGACTGGTTCTCAGACTATCCATGGAACGGTCCATATACATTGATTCACCGCTCGAACCTCGCTATATCCAAGATCAACGCGATGACGTTTGATGAAGCGGCAAAGAATAATGCAATTGGACAATTACAGTTTCTGAAAGCATGGGGATACTTTCTCCTGGTGAGAGCGTATGGTCCGGTGCCAATCTTTGTAAAGTCGATTGAAGAAGGTGAACCTGCGCAACAACCACGAAAACCTGTGGTAGAAGTATACCAGCACATCATTGAGTTGTTGCAGGCAGCCGAGCAGAATCTATACTCTAACAAAAATGCGAACTACGAGATAGGACGCATTAGCAGTGGATCAGCAAAGACATTGCTGGCAAAAGTATATCTCACCATGGCGTCAGGTGCACTGTCAGGTGCTACCATAACGGTAATGGGCGGACCTGCATTGGATGCTGACAAGGTTAGAATAGCAGAGCCTGTGGCATTAACACACACCAAAGATGTAGTGGCAGGCTACGAAGGTATAGATGCTCAGCAGTACTTTACACTCGCACGTGACAAGGCTAAAGAAATTATGGATAGCCAGGAGTACGACCTCTTCCCAACCTATATGGAGATCTGGCAGATCGCGAACCGTAACAAAACAGAACATATCTGGTCTATGCAGGCATTGAGTGGAGATAACGTTCTGGGGAACCAGGTGAACTTATATTTCAGAGGATACAACGCGGCTGATGGTTCGCTCACAAATGGCGGGTGGATTGGTGCCCGTGAACACTGGTATGAACTGTTTGACGATACAAAAGATGAACGCGTACGGCAGGGAGTTCTGCACCGTTGGAGTCAGTACGGAGGTTTCCAGTATTATCCCGGCAAACATGCTCCATTGGTTGCTGCGGAAGATTCAGACTATGGCTATAAATCTACTGATAACTATAGTGCCGATGACTGGCATATAGCGCGCCTGAGGAAGTATGAATTCGTTACGAATAATACCATTGAGCGCTCCGATATACACTATCCATTCCTTCGCTATGCCGATGTATTGTTGATGTATGCAGAAGCCGCTAACGAAGCAAACGGTGGTCCTACATCCGAAGCATACGATGCTTTGAATAAAATAAGAAGACGCAGTAGTGCTGATGATGCACCAACAGGAATGAACCAGCAACAATTCCGCTCCTTTGTTTTGGAGGAACGAGGAAGAGAACTGGCGCTGGAGTCCAATCGCAGATGGGATCTTATCCGCTGGGGTATATATCTGCAGGTTATGAATGCTGTGGATGTAGACGAAAACAACGTAGTGAAAAGACGTACCACTAAAAACCTGCTCTATCCTATACCGGTAAGCGAGATCAACGCAAACGAATATATAGAAGAGAACAACCCGGGTTGGTAATTCGGTAACTAAACAAATCAGCTATGAAAAATTATTTAAAGTATATAAATATAATGGCTGTAATCTGCACAGCTCTTTTATCGCTGTCGTGTGACGATGATGAAAGCACCTGTGGAGGTACACCGCAGATCGCGAAGGTGAGTACTTCGCTCGATCGTACTGAAGGTATAACGGAAGGATCGTGGGATGAATGGATCATCATTCAGGGGGTCAACTTTTGTAATGTAACTGAAGTGCGTATAAACGGTAATGCAGTTGATCTGAAAGAAGCTTATATCACAGCAACTGAAATTACCGTTAAGGTTCCGAGCCGCGTAACGCCTTCGTCTACAACTATACAAGTTGTATCAAGTGGAGGTACAGCAGAAACCGCCTTCGAGATCATTCAACCAGCACCGGTTATTACCTCATTTAATCCTGTATCGGGTGGTGAAGGAGATGACATTACGATCACGGGACAATTCTTTGATAACCTGCAATCTGTAAAGTTTGATGATGTAGAAGCTACAATTGTTTCTAAAACAGAATCTCAGATTGTAGTTACGCTTCCTGCAGGTGTATCACAAGCCTACATATATGTAACCACGCTGGGAGGTACTATTAAGTCAACCAATGCTTTTGGCTTCCGCTATCTTGTATACGATGATGCGCTTGCAGCTTCGTGGTGGGAGGGAAGCTGGAGTTGTGCTGCATTCTTGGATAACTCCACAAACGTGAAGCGTGGTACGCACTCTATCAAAGCACAATATTCCGGTGGTTATGGAGGATTGAAGTTAGGCAACGGTGGCGCGACCATCAGTCTAGCAGGCTATACTACTGTTAAGTTCTCGATCTATGGAGGTACTGGTACCAGTGGTAATTTCATGGTGGTATTAAATGGTAATTATGCAGATGGATCGCGTAAGCAGATCACAGTTGTGGAGGGCGCTTGGACAGACATCAGTATACCTTTGAGTGAATTGGGAAGCCCAACATCATTGAATGAGATCGTGTTCCAGGAGTTTAGCGGTAATGCTTCTGCTCAGATATTTATTGATGATCTGGGCTTGTTATAATCAAGTATATAAGAGGCAATTTTTTAAAGGATTGCCTCTTTATCTAAGCTATAGCGAATAATCCCTCTATCAAATCAACCCTTCTGCCGATGAAATTTGTTTTTACTTTTTTTTGTGTTGTAGCGTTGATAAGTTGTGCAAACGGACAACACCTGTTGGCTGATTTTGAGACAGACTCCACGATACCTACGCTTTCCAATGGTGCGTCCGTTGTGGACAATCCAGATCAATCCGGAAATACCAGCGCACGTGTAGCGCTTTTTAGTAAACCAACAGGTAATTGGAAGTCGGTTAGCTTTACGTTCGCAACTGTACAAAATGTAGGTTTATACAACCAGCTCAAATTTAAATTACGCAGCAGTACAAAAGGCAGAGTATATGTAAAGATATACAACGGTAGCACGGTAATTCTGGAGTCATGGGCACCGAGCTACGGTTTTATGCCGGAAGCGGCCACATGGACGGAATGTCTCCAGGATATAGCATCGATCAGTAACCAGTCTTTCGATAAAATAGAGATCAATGCTTCTGTAGACAATGAAGCTGCTGCCAGCATATATATAGATGACATCCGGTTGACACACGCCTCTTCTCCCAATGGGGAACCTGTTATCAATGTTACTATTTCCCAGGAGCAAATCACTGCAGGTGAAAGTATATATTTTGATGCTTCGGCTTCATTTGATCTCGAGGGTTCTATCGTATTGTACGCGTGGAATTTTAACGATGGCTCTACCGGAACCGGATCAGAGATCAGTCATATCTATACAACCGATGGTATATATACTGCCACAGTAACAGCAACCGACAATGATGGTAAAAAAGCTGTAAAGAAATTAAATATAAATGTGTTTCCGGCAACCGGTAAACTCGGCCGCCTTACCTTTACCACTGCTACGGCCGTGGTACACGAACGCGTAGAAGGTATATTTCTCGTAAATGATACCTATAGCAATCTGTATGATCCGCATGAAGTTAAGGTAGATGCATTCATCACGCTACCGGATCAGGCTACGATTACAGTTCCCTGTTTCTTTTATGAAAAAGCATATTATAATGTAGCTTCCGATACCTGGACGAAAGAAGGCAGCGCTGGATATTGGATGATGCGCTTCAGTTCTTCGCAGAGCGGAACACACCTGGTACGACTTCAACTGACAGATAGTGATGGGATAGTGTCGTCATCACAATATCCGGTGCAGGTGTCATCGTCACAGCACAAAGGGTATATTCGCATGGATGCTCAGAATAAGCAATACTTCAGGCATAGCACCGGTGAGCCGTATTATCCACTGGGTATAAATGTAGCGTGGGATGAGATCGCTGACTACACCACTATTTTTGCAAACCTCGGCAACAGCGGTGCAAACCTGGTGCGATACTGGCAAGTACCATTCAACCGTCAGGCGTTGGAGTGGAAGAATGGGAGTGGATTCTATAAGGGTTTAGGTATATATAGCCAGGAGGCCGCTGCAGAGCAAGACTCCATTATCAGTCTGTGTGAGCAAAATAATATATACCTTCAGCTTACACTATTTCAGCACGGCATGTTTTCTGAAACTGTAAACTCCAACTGGTCTGATAATCCGTATAACAGTGCCAATGGTGGTCCGCTTACCAAAGCAGAACAATACTTTTATAATGAGGCAGCGAAGGCAAGAACAAAGAAATTGCTGCGGTACATTGTGGCTCGTTGGGGATATTCGGTAAATCTTTTTGCGTGGGAATTATTCAATGAAGTGAATTTTACAGGAGCCTTCCCGAATCAAACAATACAATGGTATCCCGGAGTAAAAGCGTGGCATGATGAAATGGGACAGTATATAAAGTCGCTCGATGCCTTTGATCATCCTGTAACATCAAGCTCTGATGAAAGTCATCTGGCCGATTTCGATAAACTCAACGGACTCGATAATGTGCAGTATCATTTATATAATACAAGTTTACTAACCGAGCAGGTAACAATTGATAAACGTTTGCTAGGCACAGTAACACGAACAGGTGTGATAAATGGTGAGTATGGAACCGATGTTACACTGGCAGATGTTCCCTTCGACCAGCAGCGCGTTTCCATCTGGACAGGCATCATGACACAAGTGCCGCACCTGATGTGGAAATGGGACAATTATGTTAATGCCGAATGGGCGCAGTTGTTTCAATACCCTGCGCAGTTTTTGCAGGATGTAGATTTTGCAAAGGAAGAAACACTTGCAGACTGGACGTTTAATGCAAACTACAGTTCTTCCAAACTGGTAACGGTTGGATTGAAAAGCGATCAGAACTACTATGCGTTGGTGTACGATGCTAGCAACCGTACGAACTTGTCCAACGTAACCTGCGATTTCTCCAGGCTTCCCTTGGGTAACTATACCATTACGTTGTACAATGTCCTAACCGGAGAAGTGACATCTGTGGATAAAGATATATTTCCACCGCAGAATTCATTTGTACTGCCTGCGTTCTCGAAAGCGGTAGTGCTAAAGTTGAAATTTAATTCTGCTATTGTTCTCGGGGCAGAGCAAACGCAACCATTAAGCGGCATTACAGTTTCTCCCAATCCTTCGGTAAATTCTATTCAAATTGATTGGTCGGCCGTAAACGCTGATAATATCACGGTGAAGCTGTATGATTCGCAGGGGGGAGGAATTTACTCGACCAGCGTACAACGAAATGAATCCGCTGGGAACGTAACATCGCTACAACTTTCTCGATATAATTTGCAGCCTGGTATATATATTGTTCAGATTACGGTTGGTAAAGATTCAATTACAAAAAAGATCGTATACCTTCGTGAATGATATAGCATTGAAATTTTATTTTAAACTGTTTTAACTCATATAGATGAAAAGAATTTGTTCAAGCCTGATATTAGTCGTGTGCGCTACGGTATTGGTTTCCGCGCAAACGTTGATCGATAAAAAAGCTACCGATAAAACAAAAGCACTATTTGTTAACCTGAAGAAAATCTCATCGCAAGGTATTATGTTTGGACACCAGGATACCGATGCGTATGGTGTAAAATGGAAAGATGGGAAAGATCGCTCGGATGTAAAGGATGTATGCGGTTCTTTCCCGGCTATACATGGATGGGATCTAGGTAACCTCGGCAGACCTGGCGACAAAAAGTATATAGATAAAGCGCTTAACGCGATACAAACTACCTACAGACGTGGCGGTATCAGCACGATATCCTGGCATGTAGACAATCCTATATCAAAACGCAACGCATGGGACACTATACCCGCAGTAAAAGATATACTGCCCGGTGGTAAGGAACATGCCTACTTTGTTACAAGACTTGATGCCGTAGCCGATTTTCTGAAGAGCTGTAAAGATGGCGAGACACCGATACCGGTTATATTTCGGCCATACCATGAGCACAATGGTAACTGGTTCTGGTGGGGAAAGCCGCATTGCACGGAGCAGGAATATATAGCCTTGTGGAAATTCACAATAGTATATCTGCGCGATACCAAAAAACTTCGTAACGTTATCTATGCTTTTTCTCCCGACAGAAGTCGTATGAATCTGCAGGATGCTAAAGCTTCGTACCTGTATGGATATCCCGGTGATGAGTATGTTGATGTGCTGGGACTCGATGACTATATGGATGTAGGCGTTGACTGGAACAAAAAATCAACAGCTGAGCAACAACAGGATTTTATTACCGTGATGCGGGCAATTTCTACCCTTGCGAAGGAACGAAACAAAGTAGCTGCACTTACCGAAACGGGTTTGGAAGGTGTTACCAATCCGCAGTGGTTTACACAGGTTATACTTGAGCCGCTGAAAGCAAACAAAGACATTGAAGTTGCTTACGTGCTGGTTTGGCGCAACGCGAGCGAAAAGCATCACTATGCTCCATACAAAGGTCATGCATCAGAAAAAGATTTCATGCGTTTCTATCAGGACGAACATTCGCTTTTTGAAAGTGACATTCAGAATATGTACGAGCCGGACAAGGCACTTATAAAATGATCGGGGAAAACAGAAGATGCAGTACGAAATTAATTTCGGATTACCGATATTTCAGACCGGATACCTTGCGTAATCCGCACGAGTATTGGTAAATACACATCTAAAGTAATTAAACCCAAATGGTAACTTTTTCTAACACAGACTCTAAGCAGCAAATTTTCAGCAAAGTGCAATCGTACCTCGATGAGTTAGGATTGAAAGTAGTAGCAAAAGATTTCGAACGTCCGTGGGGAGGATTCTTTGTGATCGATGAGACACAGGCACGGCAATTCGCCAGTCACTTTTTTCCGGGCATCGAGATAAACGATCTCAAGATCAGCGAAAAGTTGAGTCCGAAAATTCTGATGGTGCAGCCCGATAAACGTTTGTCATGGCAGTATCACCACAGACGTGCAGAGATCTGGAAACTTGTAGCAGGTGAAGCCGGTGTTATCACGAGTGAGACCGATACAGAAGGTCCGCTGCAAACACTGAAGATGGGTGAGATCATCCGCCTGAACTGCGGACAACGTCACCGTCTCGTAGGACTTAAAGGCTGGGGTATGATCTCTGAAATATGGCAGCACACGGATGCGAGTCAACCTTCCAACGAAGATGACATCGTGCGTGTGCAGGATGACTTCGGCAGATAAAAAACAACATGCATATCGCTCGGAAAAAATATTGGGCTACGGCTGTCTTTATATGTATACTAAGATTAGTCGTAGCTCAACCTTCCGGGCTTCCCGATAAAGAAATTATTTTTGATCAGCTTCCCGAGAAGCTGGGGTTGTCTCAAAGTTCGATCAACTGCATCCTGCAGGATCGCGAAGGATTTTTGTGGATCGGTACATGGTCTGGTCTGCTGCGATACGATGGTTATTCTACCATTGTATATCACTCCGGTAACGCGCCCGGTAAACTCAAGAGCAATAAAATCACTGCTATATTTGAAGACCATCGCGGCTACCTGTGGGTTGGCACGCACATGGGTGGTTTGTTTCGTTTCGATAAAAGCACCGGCACCTTCCTTCAGTTCATTCACAACACACAGGATACGGGCAGCCTTTCGCACAACTATGTAAGTTGTATTGGCGAAGACGGGCACGGTAATCTGTGGGTGGGCACCGACAATGGTTTGAATGTTTACGATACGGCGAATAATAAATTTATACCTTTCTTCGCCCGCCTCAACGACACTACTTCGCTCGCCAATAACATCGTTACCGATATATACCTTTCATCGTCCAAAGAGCTGTGGGTTGCTACTGCCAACGGACTGAACAAAGTTGTAAAGCTCGCGTCCGGTAACTATACATTTCGAAATTACCGCTATACACAGGATGTAGCCAATCAGTATCATCACAACTATATATTCAAGGTACGCGAACTTGGTTTAAAAGGAAAAACGTCAATATGGTTTTGCACCATCCGCGGACTGAAGAAACTGGAAGATGGTGTTATTACAAACAATGATGTGCCTGACAAAGTACAAAGCTATAGCCTGATACGGTCCATGCATGTGGTGCCGGGTATAAAACCCTATATTATAACCGGCTCTGAAAAAGGATTGGCTTTCTTCGATCCTGCCATCAATCGGTTTACAAAATTGCTGGACGATTTCGATGAGACTTCAAATCTTTCTCACAACACCATAACATCTATATACCTTGATCGCGGTGGTGTGTTGTGGGTTGGTACCAAGAAGGGTTTGAATAAATTTGATACGTACTCAAAAAATTTTGAGGCCTATCGCACCATCACATTTGATAAAGGTAAAAACATTATAACCGGGCTGCGCAGCTCTACTGACGATGGCTACTGGATTGCTACCATTGGTGGCGGACTATATAAATTGAAAGGCAAAGCATTTCAGCGGATCCGCATCGTAGATCGTGATGATAATGATTTCGTTAATTTTATCCAGACTCTCTATACCGATACACGTGGAAATGTTTGGTTGGGCACGGCTGGCGGTGGTATATATAGGTTTCATCAGAACGATGTGCTCGACACGGGACTGGTTAAACGATTCGATCACTACATTGGTATATCACCGGCGAACAGCGACTATGTGATGTCGTTTACGGAGGATAATGCTGGTAATATATGGGCCGGCAGTTGGAGTGGCGGTTTGAATAGAATTTCTCCCAATGGAAAAATTACGCCATTCGATTACCGCGTGTTATGTGAAGCCCCGTTGGTTGTATTGCATGCCGATCGGACAGGAACGGTTTGGGCAGGTACACGAGGTAACGGACTATTCCGCGTTAAACCCAAAGGCGATACACTGGATATACATCAGTTCAGCAAGCAGCATGTAAAACCGGAAGAAGGTATATCCAATGATTTTATCAATGCGATTTATGAAGATCATGCAGGTTTGTTGTGGATCGGAACGGAAGGTGGTCTGAATTCATTGGACAGAAGAACGGAGCTCTTCAGGCAGTATAAAATTGAGGAAGGTCCGAGTAATAACGTCATCGTAAGTATACAGGAAGATGACAGCGGCAAACTATGGCTCGCGCATTGGGATGGATTAACGATCATTGATCCTTCGGATGCGCAGTTTGTAAAACACTATGATCATCACGACCGCATTCAGGGAGGATTCTTTTATAACAATGTAAGTTTCAAAGATGAGGCAGGGCGTTTACTCTTTGGCGGATCAGAAGGCTTTAACATCATAAACCCCAACGGTGTTGTTACCAATCCGAATTTCCCGAAGGTGGTGGTAAATGATTTTCAGATATTCAATCGCTCCGTACCTTTTGGACAACCCTTTGATGGTCGCGTGATTTTGAATAAACCACTGGCCGCTATGGATCGCGTAGCACTGAAGTATAACGAGAATTCGATCTCCTTTGAATTTACGGCACTCGATTATGCCGCTCCTGAAAAAACACGGTATGCCTACATGCTGGAAGGTTTTGACAAAGACTGGAACTATACCAATGCTTCAAGGCGCTATGCAAACTATACCAACCTGAACGGAGGTGAATATACCTTTAAGGTAAAAGCCGCCAACAACGAAGGTGTTTGGGATGAACAGATCAGTACAGTAAAACTCATTATCAACCCACCGTGGTGGAAAAGCATCTGGGCAAGAATTATATATGTAGTACTGGCCCTGGCGCTGCTGCATTTGTTTCGCATGTTGGTATTGATGCGTGCCAACTTCAAGCACGATCTTAAACTCGAACGACTGCAGCGTGAGAACATGGAGAAACTGAACTATGCCAAGCTGCAATTCTTCACCAATATATCGCATGAGTTTCGCACACCGCTTACGCTTATACTAGGGCCATCGCAAAGTTTACTCGATCGCGGTGAGGGTGGTAAAGAAGTACGCGACCAACTGCTGAATATAAATTCAAATGCGCAACGCTTGCTGCGTCTGGTAAATCAGCTGCTTGATTTTCGCAAGGCAGAATCCGGTAATCTCAAACTCGAAGTATCCGAAGGCAACATCATCAAGTTTGTAAAGGAAGTAAAACTCTCGTTCGACACACTGGCCGAGCAGATGAAGATCGACTTTTCATTCTATGCATCTTCCAACATTGTAAAAGTGTGGTTCGACCGCGATCAGTTTGAGAAGATCATGTTCAACCTGTTGTCCAATGCATTCAAGCACACGCCTGAAGGTGGTAAAATTGTAATGCAGGTTATTGAAGGTACCGATGATGTGATGATCACTGTACAAGATACTGGCAAGGGAATAAAGCGTGAACATTTCGATAGTATATTTCAAACGTTCTTCAGTTACGATGAAGATAAAAGTCATACCGGAACCGGTATAGGGCTGGCATTAGCAAAGAGCCTGGTGGATATGCATCACGGTACATTAACCGTAGCGAGTGAAGAAAACTCCTATACACGTTTTACCATAACCCTGCCGAAGGGCTCAGCACATTTTGATGCATCGGAGTTGTCGCCTGTATCAAAGGATATTGAGACAATGGACCGATACCCGGTGCTTACACCCGATCCGCTATATATACCTGAAAATGAACCTGACGCGAGCGATACGCTGAAAGATCTGCCAAAGCTTTTAGTAGTGGAAGATAACGATGAGGTGCGGGCTTATATCAAGTCGATCTTTGAAGGAACGTATAGTATACTACAGGCATCTGAAGGTAAGGAAGCATTGGATATAGCGTTGGAGGAAGTGCCGGACCTCGTGATCAGCGATGTGATGATGCCGGTGATGGATGGCATCACGTTGTGTACGCAGTTGAAGATGAATGTAAAGACATCGCATATACCCGTTATACTTCTCACGGCACGAACGTCTTTGATCTTTAAGGTGGAAGGACTGGAGACGGGTGCGGATGACTATATCACCAAGCCGTTCAACCCGAAAGTGCTTCAGTTAAAAGTACGCAACCTGATGCGCATGCGCGAACGGATGCGCAAGATGTTCTGCGATAATGAAGTATTGCACATTGAACCGAAACGTGTTACACTTACTTCTGCAGACGAATCGTTTGTACAGCAGGCACTGGAGAGCATCGAGAAGAATATGAGCAATCCCGATTATGCTGTAGATGATTTGGGGCGCGATGTTGGCATGAGCCGAACACAGCTATACCGAAAGTTGAAAGCACTTACCGGGCAATCTGCGAATGAATTTATACGTGTGATTCGTCTGAAACGTGCCGCGCAGTTACTCGAACAAGATCAACTCACCATTGCTGAAGTTACCTACGAAGTTGGTTTTACAGATCTGAAATATTTCCGGGAGTGTTTCAAAAAACTCTTTGGTGTAACGCCATCGGAGTTTGTTCAGAAGACCAGTGGCGATCTTCAGCCGGAGTAGTTAAACCGATGAAGTATATATTTATTCCTTAGAATCCTGCTCAGACAGATTACTAAGATCAGCCGGATTAACCGAACCAATCTCAATAGAACTCTTACTCACTTTTTGCTGATACTCTTTCGGAGTAACACCAAACTCGGCACGAAAACACTTCGAGAAATAGGAGAGATTCGAAAATCCTACTTCATACATGATCTCTGATATGTTGCCTTCTTTGTTGCCGAGCAATAGCGATGCTTTTTTGATTCTGTATTTGCGAATGATGTCGTTGGGAGAAAGTTGTGTTGTTGATTTAAGCTTACGGTATAAATGCGTAGAGCTCATGCCGACTTCTTCACTCAACATCTCGACACTGAAATCTGCGTTGGCTATATTCGCTTCAATAATGCTCATTACCTTCCGGATAAATTTGTCATCTACATTCTCTCCCGTAGAATCGGCAGAAGGTTGAACGATCAACTCGTGACGGAAATAATCGGCCAGTTCTTTTTTGCGTTTCAATAAGTGATCGATGTGTGCTTCGAGCAATTCAATCTCGAAAGGTTTGGTAAGGTATATATCTGCACCGGTGCTCAATCCTTCAATCTGTTGAGACGTGAGTCCTTTTGCCGTAAGTATAATAATGGATATATGACTTGTCTTCGGATTACTCTTTATTTTCCGGCACATCGAAAGTCCGTCCATTACCGGCATCATAATATCACTGATAATAATGTCTGGCAGGAAACTGTTGGTCTTTGCTAAACCTTCTTCGCCATTCTGTGCAGTAACAAAATTATACTTGCCTTTGAGACTTACCTGTATAAATTCCGCTATATCATAATTGTCTTCAATGATCAGTACTAATGGTTTACCGGATTCAAGTCCGTAACGATAAGCTTTCGCATGATCATCGGCAGGTACAGATTTTACGGCAATCAGGTTTACCTCATCACTATCGCTAGCCTCGAACGGGAAGTGTTCAGAACCCAACGGAAGGATCAATGTAAACGATGTTCCTTTACCTACCGTACTTTCTACTTTCACTTCGCCATGATGCAGCTTGGCATACTCGGCAACCAGCGTCAGTCCTATACCGGATCCCGCTTCCATTTTCCTGGCAGCGTTCGTCTGGTAGAAGCGCTCAAATATATGGGACAGTTCATCGTGCGGTATACCTATACCGGAATCACTTACAGTTATTTCAATAGCGCCTTTATTGTAAATATCACTCTTGCCATGCAGTTCCACCATCAGGTGAACGCTTCCTCCTTTGGGGGTAAATTTAAATGCATTGGAGAGAAGGTTGAAGAGAATGGTTTCGATCTTCTCGGTATCGGCCCATACGAGACATTCATCTATACCTTTGTTGAACGCAAATGTTATTTCCTTTCGTGCGGCTTTATCAGTAAAGAGTGAGTACATCTCCTGGCAGAATTGTACGATATCAAACGAAGTAACGCGCAGTTGCAGACTGTCATTTTCAAGTTTTCGGAAATCGAGTATCTGGTTTACAACGCGCAGCAATCGCTGTGAATTTTTCTCTGCGAGTGATAGTAATCTTTTGTTCTCGTCCTGTAAATTATGCTGCTTGAGTAGTTGTTGAATCGGTGGCAGTATAAGACTGATCGGTGTTCGCAGTTCGTGTGAAATATTGGCAAAGAACTGTTGCTTGGTTTGTACGATCTCTTCTGCATGTTCTTTCTCCATGCGCGTTATCTTCAATTCATTCTTCAGGTGTAATCGCGCCGAATATGTTCGCAACGATATAATGATTACTGCTATCGCCAGCACAACATACAAGCAGATAAAGCCTGTGCTTAGAAACAGCGGAGGCTTTACACGAATGCTGATAGTAGCGATGCGATTGCTCCATATACCATAGTTATTTGTACCTTTTACAGAAAGAGTATAGGTACCCGGAGAAAGATTGGAGTATACCGCGAAGTTCTTTAATCCGGAAACATAATTCCAATCGCGATCGAAGCCTTCCAGTTTATAAGCATATACATTGCTGGAAGGTTGCCAGTAGTGCAGGGAAGAAAATTCGAATGCCAGTGAGCGCTGCGCGTAGTCCAGTGTTAAGTTATCAGTAACGGCTATATCTTTTTGTAGCAGTACCGTTCCATCGATCGCTTCGTCTGTGGCAATGATCTTGTTGTTGATTTCGAGTGCCGTGATATAAATATTGGGCTCGAACACATTGGGCTTGATAGACGGAGAAAGTCGTATGTAGCCATTGTCCCCTCCAAAAATTATATCTCCTTCCGGAGTGTTCGCTACACAGCCATCGAAAAAGCTCTTCAAGGGTATATCTTTCTCCAGCGGAAATATTTCAAGCTGGTGATCCGGGACTGAAAATTTCAGAATGAAATTATTGGCAGCACACCATATATTCCCTTCGCTGTCTTCAGTAATGCTCGCGAGCGTTACGTCATTGCCGGTAGTTACCGGGTAAAATATAGCCGAATCCTTCTGTGGTTTATATTCGATCAATCCATTCGGAACCCCGGCCCATAAACTTCCCCTGCGTGAGAAATACAAACAGCTGATGTCTTTCTTATTGGACACAACATTAAAAGCATTTATACTCGTGCTCTTATGCGACTGCAGGTCAATGCGGAACAACTCGGCGTAATGTGTGGCCCATATAGCATTGGCACCACTCACATTTTTGGAAGAACCAAAATCACCAGCCAGTTCAAAATGTATAGAAGAAAGTTCGCGCAGATTTCCTGCTACTTTAAACAAACCGCCTTCCCACGCACTTACCCAGAAAGAACCGTCTGTTCCTTTTGTGAAACGCGCTATATAATTTGATGTAAGTCCGTTGGTAGCATTTGCGCTGATCGCATACATTTTCTGGTTCGCTTCATCCCATACATTTATACCGCCTGCTGTCCCGATCCAGATGCGGCCGTAATCATCTTCTTCCAACGCAAATGTGTTGTTGAGTTGAATGCGATTGTTTTCCGGGGCACCGGTTTCAAATACTTTGCGTGTTTTGGTTATTGGATCGAAGCGAATAACACCATGCAGTGTAGCAAGCCAGAGTATACCTTTACGCGTTACCAATACAGACTTGACCTGGTTGCCAATCGTTTCGTTGTTGATCGGGTACGATACTTCGTGATAGGTATAAAAGTTTCTGAATTTGTTAAGCCTGCTTAATCCGTTCGAAGTAACAAACCAGATTACACCACCGGTGTCTTCATAGATCTGCCAGATAACATTGTTGGCTATAGAATAGGACAGTTGCGGATTGTGAAAATATACCTCGTTGGTTTTGGCAGATGGGTTGAAAATGTTAAGTCCGAAATCTGTTCCCAGCCACAGATTCCCTTTGCCATCCGGGTATATACATTTTATCACTTCATTGCTGAAGGCTATATCTTTTTCAGAATAACGTTTATACGTATTCGTATAGGTGTTAAAAAGACAAAGACCGGTTTCGGTACCAACCCATACCAATGAATCGGATTGTGCAGAAGCAGGTTTTATCTCACCGCAGATCAGGTTGTTTTTCAGCGAGGGTTTATATTCTCCTTTCAGATCGAATGTCTCAAATGCATTTTTACCTTTCGCCAGTTTATTCAGTTTGTCGTACGTACCAACCCAGAGATTTCCGCGTGAGTCTTCATATATAGAGCGCACCGTGTTATGACTCAAGTGATTATTCTGCGCTGTATAGACACTATATTTCCCATTGGACAATACATAGCGAACAAGTCCGTTGGCTGTACCGATCCAGAGTATATCATTCGCTCCTTTATAGAGTGTGCGCACCACTACATTTTTACCGAGGTCGATTCGTGTTACTTCGAATGTGGCAGTGTTGATCTTGCAGAGTCCTTTCCAGGTACCAACCCACAGGTATTCGTCAGCCACCAGCATTGAACTGATCTCGTTTGCCGGAAGCGTATTGATGCCTTCTCCTTTTTTAAACGTAATGAATCGATAGCCATCATACCGGCACACACCGTTGGCCGTACCGATCCACATAAACTGACGCTGATCCTGCGCTACTGCACTGATGATGTTGGAGGGAAGTCCATCGCGCACCGACAACGTTGAGAAGAAAGGAGATTCCGCGAAAGCGGTGCAAAGTCCTGTCAACACGAACAAAAAGCCGAGCACAGGTTGAAGGATCTTGCGGAAGTTGATCATACCACGAAACATCATCGATATTAAGTACGCTACATTTTGGATCGTATGCAATCGATTTTTGCATGCGTATGCACCAACCGTTGCGGATGGCTGAAAATTCATGCAAAAAGAAGGATTCGAACTTCGTGTGGTTGGTTTTTTGTCGATTCCTGTACGATTTGTGTTAATCAATGCAATCGTTTGAAGGTACCTTGCAATCGGTTGATGAAAACTTAAACCATCTACGTATGATCAAAAAATTACTCTTTACAATGGCCATGCTGATAACGGTGTGCTATGGTCTCCGGGCACAGCAAAAGGTTATCACCGGAAAGATTACGGATGAAAACGGAAGTGAACTGCCCGGTGTGAATGTCCTTCTAAAAGGAACAAGCCTGGGAACAGTTACCGATCAGTCTGGTGCTTACTCGCTTTCTATACCAGACTCCGAAGCAGCCGGAACACTGGTGTTCTCTTTTATAGGATACCTGTCGGAAGAACAGGCGATCAACAACCAGACAACCTTAAATATTCAAATGATGCCCGACATCCAGACACTTAGTGAAGTTGTGGTGGTTGGATACGGTACCCAACGCAGGGAAGATATATCCGGAGCGGTATCATCGGTAAAGGCATCGGAACTTCCGCAGGTTGCCAACACTTCCATTGATAACCTGTTGCAAGGTCGTGCTGCCGGACTTAACCTCACACAACGCAGTGCTCAACCAGGGGGTGGTCTAAATGTAAATATACGCGGTGCTATATCTCCGAACGGAAATAATACTCCGCTATATGTAATTGACGGCGTGCCGGTACTCAACAACGGTACGGCCGAGCCTTCACTTAACGACAGCAATTTAGGATACTACGGTGGTGTGGATCGCAACCCGCTCAGCAGTATAAATCCTTCTGATATAGAGTCTATTGATATATTGAAAGATGCCAGTGCTACCGCTATATATGGATCGGCCGCAGCCAACGGTGTTGTATTGATCACTACAAAACGCGGAAAGGCTGGCGCAGTAACAACCGAGTATCGCGGAAGCTATACCATTCAATCACCTAAAGATTATTATGATCTGCTCGATGCAACGCAGTTCATGCAGCAGCAGAATCGGTTGGCGAAAGATAAATATCTCTACGATAACGGACTTGCTCCCTATGGTACAACCGATCCATCTTCCGTAGGTGCGTTTAACCCTAAATTTACCGATGAGCAAATCCGTGCTGCCGGTGCTGGTACCGACTGGACAGATAAAGTGATGCGCAACGGAAGTATACAGGAACACAACATTTCGCTTTCAGGGGGAACGGATAAAACCAAACTCTATACTTCGTTCAACTACTATAACAACAAAGCTATACTTGAGAACTCTGATTTTGTTCGCTATACCGGCCGCGTAAACCTCGAACAAAAACTGGGCGGTCGCGTAAAGTTCGGGTTGAATTTGACACTCAGCCAGATCAACAACAACAACGCATCATCGGGTGCGAATGCGGGTGGTGTAGAGAAATATAATATGCTGCAATCTGCATACGCATTCTCGCCAACGGTAGGGGTATACGATGAAGATGGTAACTACACGAAAACATTTGATCCGCTGATTACAAACCCTATGGCTTTTCTCGCTATCAAAGATAAAACCCGTACGAGCCGCATCATTGCATCGCCAACACTTGAAGTAAAAATTACCGATGCGTTAAAAGGTAATGTCGTTGTAGGTATAGACAAGCAATCGTCTACGCGTAACTTCTACCTGCCGCGCGCGGTGCAGAACTCGCAGTTACCGGAAGGTATGGCGCAATTAGGACAAGGCAGTCTGGATAACTATACAACAGAAGCATACCTCACGTATGATAAAAAAGTTGGTCCCGGTAATCTTTCATTGGTACTCGGTGCCGGATACTATAACAGCGTACAGGAATCGTTCAGCATGCAGGCCGTTGATTTCTTTACGGATGCATTGCAGTATAACAACATCGGTATAGGCGCAAACAAGGAGAAAGCGATCATGAGTTCATATCGCTCACCGAATGCTACCAAGATATCGCAGTTCTTCCGTGCGAATTATTCATTGCTCGATAAATATATAGTTACGTTCACGGGCAGACGTGATGGTTCCAGCACATTCCCGGAGGACAAGTATGGATTCTTCCCCGGTATATCGGCTGCATGGCGTATAAACCAGGAAGATTTCCTCAAGAGTTCAACACTTATCTCTGATCTGAAACTGCGTGCCGGATATGGAACAGTAGGTAACGATCGTATATCCCCAACCAATGCATTGGATTTGTATGAGTCCGGTTTTTACTACCTCATTGGTAACACATACTATAATGGTGTAACGCTCGCACAGGTTGGCAATCAGAACCTAACGTGGGAAACTGATGTGATGATCAACGTTGGTCTTGACTTCGGATTATGGAGTGATCGCCTGAGTGGTTCACTTGAAGTATACCAGCGTACGGCAAAAGATCTGTTGGACTTCAACAGGCTCCCTTCAAATAACGCGGATGGACAGGTAGCGGCCAACGTAGGGTCTACCCGCAGCCAGGGTATTGAACTTTCACTCACATCAACCAACGTTGATAACGGTTCACTGCGTTGGACTACTACCGTGAACGTATCAACCTTCAAAGCGTATTGGGTAGAGCGCAACCCGCAGGTAGCCTTGCCGGAGTATATAGGTGAGACCGACCCGATCAACGCAGTATATGGCTGGCGAACCGATGGTATCATTACGAGCACAAGCGATGTGCCTTCATACATGGCAGGAGCAAAACCCGGCAACATCAAATATATAGACAGCAACGGTGATGGAGAACTGAACAGTAAAGATGTAGTAATGCTGGGTAACACCAGTCCGAAGTGGAATATAGGTTTTGGTAATACCGTTACCTATAAAAATTTCGATCTGAACTTCTTCTTCTATGGTTTCTTAGGACAATCTGCGTTTAATAATTACTCCGGTTTCTATGATCCGCTGCGCATCGCGAACACCAACTCGCAGAATACGGTAACGGATGTATCGCGTATCTGGACAGCCGAGAATCCCAGTGGTGATCTGCCGGGTATAGCGAGCAATCCGTATAGCGGAAGCAACCCAACGGGTACACATGATTTCTATTTGGAGAAAGCAAGCTTTGTTCGTCTGAAGAATATTACACTGGGCTATCGCCTGCCAGATAAATTGTGGGGCAACAGGAAGTTCATTCAGTCTGCCCGCATTTTTGTAGATGTACAGAACCTTGCCGTGTTCTCGAACTATAACGGGTATGACCCGGAATTTACCGAAGTGAACCCATATCCACAGGCGTTGTCTACAACCTTTGGTGTTAATCTCAAATTCTAAAATGAACGTACGTATGAAAAATATACATCACTATAGCAAGCGTTCGCTGATGCGTTCACTGATCGCCATGGCCGCTATACTCGTGCCACTGGCGAGTTGTGACGATGCACTCGAAACAAAAGTATATACACAGGTAAGTCCTGAAAACTTTTTCAAAACTGAAGCTGATTTTAATGTAGCAGTAGTGGCCCTATATAGCCCGTTCTCTACCAACTGGGGCATGACCGATCCCGGTGATGGGGTGTGGTATAATTCACTTTATAACGCTGATAATAAAACCTACCTCATGCGGAGTATACTTACTACGGATGAGATGGTAAACGGCTGGGATCCGAACCTGGAGAACTTTACGTTCGGTCCATCTACATGGTCTGGATCAAATGAAACTGTATACTATAAGATCCGCTACGTTGCCCGCGCTACGGATGTGATCAACAAGATCAGCAATGCCACAGGGGGAACTGAAGAGGTTCGCAAGAAATATGTAGCCGAAGCAAAAGTGCTGCGTGCTTGGCTTATGTATATACTGTATGATTTCTTCGGACCGGTAAACGTAAAACTCGATCCTGCTACACTCAATGATACGCAGATAACACCGCGCCTCAGCGATGCCGAGTATACTGCGCAGGTGGAGAAAGACCTTACCGAAGCGATCCCTGACCTCGAAGATATGTATAATGGAAACACTTCGCACTGGGGTCGTGTATCCAAAGGTGTAGCACGTATGGTGTTGCTGAAGCTATATATGCATACTAAACAGTGGGCGAAAGCTGAAACTATTGGAAAAGAGATACTCGCCATGGGATATGCACTCGAACCTAACTACGCAGATATATTTACAAAACGTGGTAACAACGAGTTGATTTATGCTGTACCTGCCAGCGATGCTACGCCAAACTACTATATACAGGAAGTGCTGCCTTCAGACTTCCGTCAGGCCGGATCGATCACACGGAAAGTAGGTGGATGGAGCGGTTACAACATGCCGTGGAGTTTCTACGATAAGTTTGATGCGAACGATGAACGTAAATCAGTAATCATTGATGCTTACACAGCTGATTGGGGTGAAGTAGATCGCACAGATAGCTGGTGGAAAGGTCCACTGCCGTTGAAATATACTTCCTTCAACGGTGATGGTCCCGGATACGCGATCGATGCAGTGGTGTTTCGTTTGGCAGAAGTATACCTGTCGGTGGCCGAAGCGATCAACGAACAACGCGGGCCGGCTGAAGCGTATGCATACGTGAATGAAGTTCGTAGTCGCAGTAACGTTGCTGACTTTGAAGATATGACGCAGGATGAGTTTCGCGATGCTATACTGGACGAACGCGGCCGCGAATTATTTGCCGAAGGTGTTCGCAGACAGGATCTGATCCGTCACGGTAAATTCATAGCAAATGCGAAAGCACGTGGTAAAGATGCAAAGGATTACCAGGTACTTTTTCCGATACCAAGCGCGGTGATCATTGAAGGAAAAGGAATCATAAAACAGAACGATGGTTATACCAACTAATCCCTGCTAACCAAACAGGATGTGTATGGCAGTTTTGTTTTACACATCCTGTACATATAACGAAAACTATATAATAGTGCATATCTATAATATTTAAGCAGAGATGAGATTTAAAAGTATATGGCCACTGGTGTTCACAGTCGGGTTGCTCTCCTTCGTTAATTGTAAGGAAGATGAGACACTGACCGTGCCTGAAGAAGAAGAGGAGGAACAGAAACCACGCGACCTTACCGGTTTTTATTTAGGAGCTGACCTCTCGTATGTTAACCAGATACTCGATCACCAGGGTATATATAAAGATGGTGGCGTTACGAAAAGTCCATATGTGATTTTTAAAGAGCATGGTACAAACCTCGTTCGTCTTCGCCTGTGGCACAATCCTTCCTGGACAAAAGAAGTGTATGGAGATGCTGGTACGCAACGCTATAACGATTTACAGGATGTAGCGAAGTCCATTCAGCTCGCGCGTGCGCAAGGCATGGCTATACTTCTTGATTTTCATTATTCCGATACGTGGGCTGATCCTGAAAACCAGAAGATCCCCGCTGCGTGGAAGAATATTAAAGATATAGCGGTGCTAAGAGATTCGGTATATAATTATACCCAAAGCACGTTGTCGTATCTGAATGCAAAAGGGTTGATGCCTGAGCTGGTGCAGATTGGTAACGAAACCAACTGCGGCTTTTTATATACCGAAGCACCTGACGGATTTCCAGCCTGCAATGTTTGTAACGGAGCGTGGCAGCAGATGGGTACGGTCGTAAATGGTGCGATTGATGCCGTGAAGGCTGTGGTAGCAAACTCTACCGTGAAAACAAAAATATTGTTGCATGTAGCAGACCCGAAAAATGTTGAGTGGTGGTTTGATAACATGACGACAAAAGGTGCTGTTACCGGATTTGATATGATTGGATTTTCATACTATCCGCTGTGGCACACAACGGTAGGGCTGGAGCAATTGTCTGATAAGATAGCAACCTTCAGGAGTAAATATAACCGCCCCGTGTTGATCCTTGAGACAGCTTATCCGTGGACAACCGGCAGCAACGATAACTATAACAATCATTTTGGAAGTCAGTCTGCTATCGCGGGATATCCCTATACAAAGAAAGGTCAGTCCGACATCATGATCAAGATGACCCAGGAGGTATTGGACGGTGGCGGCCAGGGTATAATTTACTGGGAACCTGCGTGGATCAGCTCGCAAATGAAAGACTTGTGGGGAACCGGTTCTTCATGGGAGAACTGTGCATTCTTTGATTTTGCCGGCAACACGGTAGAAGCTATAGACTATACCAAACATGCTTATAAGTAATTGCCAGGATAAATCACTTTCGTGGACAGAGGTGACAAGAGGAGCTTATTAAATTTTTAACGATAAAGGAGACAAGCGAAGTAATGATGAAGTATATAAAATTTTTAGGCATTGTTCTTTTACTGCTCGTATGCATCGCGGCATCGGCGCAAAAAACGAATGGTGTATATGTAGACAAGAATGGCATCATGCGCTGGGGCAAAACAAAGGAGGAAGTACGCGCCTTTGGCGTTAACTATACAGCCCCTTTCGCACATGGATACAGGGCAGCGAAAAAGAAAGGCATGTCATTAGAGCAGGCAATCGACAACGATGTATACCATTTTGCACGACTGGGCTTTGACCTGTATCGTGTACATGTATGGGATTGCGAGATCAGCGACAGCGTTGGTAATATTATCAACAATGAACACCTCAAGCTCTTTGACTATATGTTGAAGAAAATGAAGGATCGCGGAATGAAGTTTATGCTCACGCCCATAGCATACTGGCCGAATGGCTATCCCGAACCGGAAGAAAAAACACCGGGCTTCTCCACTAAGTATGGTAAAGATGCGTGTCTCACCAACGAAGATGCTATCAAGGCACAGGAAAAATATTTATACCAGTTTTTGAATCACGTTAATCCCTATACCGGTATAGCATATAAAAACGATCCGGATATTATTGCATTCGAGATTTCCAATGAGCCACACCATGGCGAAGCAGCGGAAAAAGTAACAGCCTTCATCAGTCGCATGATCAAAGCCATGAAGAGCACCGGATGCAGGAAACCTGTATTTTATAACATCAGCCACAGCATTCATTTGGCCGATGCATACTTCAATGCTGGTATACAAGGCGGCACATTCCAGTGGTACCCCACTGGTTTAGGTTCCGGGCACGAGCTTGGCGGCAACCTGTTACCAAACGTTGATAATTATAGTATACCGTTTGGTTCGAATCCCAAATTTAAAAAGATCGGAAAACTGGTATATGAATTTGACGCTGCTGATGTTGGTCGTTCGTATATATACCCTGCCATGGCCAGAAGCTTCCGTGAAGCCGGCATGCAGATCGCGACACATTTCGCGTACGATCCAACCTATATGGCCGATGTAAACACGGAGTACAATACGCACTATATGAACCTGGCGTATGCTCCTCAAAAAGCATTAAGTCTCAAGATTTCAGGAGAAGTATTTCATCAGGTGCCATTGTATAA
Source organism: uncultured Chitinophaga sp. (assembly GCA_966211525.1). GTDB lineage: Bacteria > Bacteroidota > Bacteroidia > Cytophagales > Cyclobacteriaceae > Ohtaekwangia. The sequence goes on from CBIHOZ010000089.1 coordinate 26,237, forward strand.
AAATTATGGAAGCTATCCTGCCAACGCATCGTTTGAGAATTTTAAAGTGAATTACGAGAAGGACCTGGCAGAGATGGTAACGGAAACAAAATTCTTCTATACCAATCACACCACAACAACGCCAACGGCTGCTGATAAACTGCAGGAGATAGCCGGTTGGGGAAATTCTTCAATTGTAAAATATAGCGGCACCGGGGCTTACTTTCTTGATCGCATTGAACCCGGTGTGTGGCGACTTGAAGTATTGCCGGATGCTATATGGATAAATGATCCGTTCGGACAAAACAGTCCGAAGAAAAAGAACGCGGTTGTAAATTATAGAGCGTGGTCTTTGTTCATTGCACTTCCAGATCTTGGTAGTAACTATACAGTACAAGGTATCAATGACGGTAATACATATACAGCAACCGCACAAGACAATATTGTTACCATTACTCCGGGAACATATCTCGTAACAAGACAAGGCGTAACAACGAAGGTGAGTGCACAGACTCGCTATAAAAATATTATACTGGGCGAATTTACCGCACCGGCAGCTGAAGTGGACAAGGTATATATCTTACATTCACCATTAGCAGAACTTACGGAAGGTAACAATTATACCGTGGAAGCTACGATTGTTACCAAAGAAATTCCGCAGGCCGTAGAAGTGAGCGTGTTTGGTTCCGACTGGCGTCCGGATGTATTGCCAATGGAGCATGTGAGTGGTTATACTTATCGCTTAACACTTCCTGAGAAGTATATAAAGGCTGGCATGCTTCGCTATTTTATTACAGCAAAAACCGGAAATGTATACTATACCGGTTCAACCTCGTTGCCAGGCAAGCCGTCTGATTGGGATTTTTACGGAACACCCTATACCGTGCCAGTGCTGGGTAGAAATACTCCGGTATATTTGTTCAATGCAGCGACAGATGCGCACGCGCTATCACGTCAGTGGCTTCGCAGTTCAACTATAATTCCTTTTGCCGAACCTGGTAAAGCTGAATTGCAGGTAAATGTTACAAAGTTGTTCGAGATCGATCCGGAAAATAAAAACGGAGAGCCGATACACGATTATTCCATGCGCTTTTTCTTCGGACAGAAAACAGCTGGTCGTAAACAAGATATACTGCAGAGCAAGAAGCTGGTGTTTCGCGGACGCGCTATGAATGAAAGTCCATGCAAGTTGCAACTTGCCTTGGTGATGAAAGATGGTTCTGCATATGGAGGCGTTATAACGGTAGGGGTAGACGCAGCTGACTATAGCATCAATCTGGCGGATCTTAAAAGTGTAAACCTGGTAACATTACCAAGGCCGTATCCGGGTTTTCTGCCGTACTTCTTCAAGCCATCCGCTGTATGCGACTTTGATATCAGTGCCGTAGAAACGATTCAAATTTCAATTGGGCCTGGCATTGCTGCGGATCAATTGAAAGCTAAACACGGTATAGCGATAGAAAGTATACGATTGGAGTAACGTTATAATCTATAAAACTGTCAGCTGCTGTTTCAAACTCGAAACCGCAGCTGACAGCTCACAACTAGTTTTTCGAAACCGCTTCCCCGGCTCCTGTTACAACAAGCTTCAGTGTTGCACCTTTGCTTTTATGCTGCATGGTGCTGTTCAGTATAATCATATAGCTTCCGGCTTTTGCATGTTCCGCTACGGCAACTTTTACAATGCTATTGTCCACTACACCTTCTTTGGGTTCGAACGTCACGCTAACGCCTTCCGGCAAACCCGATGAAAGACCAAGGGTAGCTTTCGATTTTGAATATTGTTTCGAGCGATTCAATGTTAAGGTAAGCTCCTTGGTTTCACCAGCTTTTACTTCCAGCGAAGAGGTTGAAAGTTCAACGGTGAATTCGGTGCGGGGTGCTGTCTTTTCCTGTGCAACGGATGCGGTGAGGGCAGCAACTGCCAGTGCGATGGTGAGAATATATTTTTTCATAAGCTGTAGTTTGCAATTCTGTACGCGAAGAAAGACGCAGCCGATGAAAATTGCCGTGCAATGAAGTAGACAGGAGAGCACTTGTCGCGGATGGCAAGTTGCTGGGGCCAAAGGAAAGCCTTTTGTGGCGGATGGTGAATAACAAAAATACTTTTTACAACGGTCAGGCTAGTTCCATTACATTTCGTAACTGGTGGATCTTTTCGATCAGCTCTTTTCCCTTTGCCCGTGAAACCGGTATGAGATACTCGGTGTCCAG
>CBIHOZ010000090.1:0-27791 GCA_966211525.1 uncultured Chitinophaga sp.
TCTTCTTTGTTAAATTCGAAACGCACCGTATCACCTGTCTCCACGGCCTTGATATACATGGAAATATAGCGCTCAAAGTCGCGAACATCGCGCAGCAACCTCTTTCCAACCATAGGCTTCAACTGTTGCCCCCAGATTTTACCGGCTGTCTCATTCGCGGTTATACATTCGAAGTCTGTAATTTCATTCGCCTCATTTCGTATAGCCTGGTACGCCATGATACCGCTGGCCGAACTATGAAACACGCCTTCGATTATACTCGATAACTTCTTCGATTCCGTTATGTCGATGAGGTTAATCACAACGCCATCTTTCTCGCGCGTATGCCGCAGGTACGGTGTAATACGCATGGAGTAATATGAGCTGTTGGTAAGTCGAACCTCCCGCTGAATAGGCTGTCCATTATCTATCACCTGGCGGATGCAGCTGATGATATCTATATCGGAAAGGTTCGTGGTAATATCCATTATAGAACGCCCTATATCCGACTCGATCAGGTTTATAACTTGTTTTACCGCAGGACTAAATCTGCGAATGATCATTTTCCTGTCAATCAGAATCTGACCTATACCGGAGTTGGTAAAGTAATTATTCAGATCATCATTAAGCTCGAGCAGCTCTTTTATTTTCAGCTGGTGTTCTCCGCTTACGGTGTGAAGCTCTTCGTTCAAAGACTGCAACTCTTCATTTGTACTTTGCAGTTCTTCGTTCGTAGAGATCAGTTCTTCATTGCTGGATTGAAGTTCTTCATTCGTTGTCTCAGTTTCTTCAATGATCGATTGAAGATTTTCACGTGTCTCTTTCAACTCACGTTCGAGTTCGGCAACACGTTCATAATCGGTTGCCGTAAGATTGGCAGCTGAGGCTACACGACCTTCCATGGCCTCCTCTTCCAGTACAACACATAGAAAAGATAAATCAGGTTGCTTGTAAAAAGGCTTTACGGTAATGTTCACGAAATGATCGGTGTCCTCCGGCATCAACACGTGTCTCATTACCATGCGCTCGTTTTTGGAAATAGACTTCCGCACACATATACCCAGTGTAACAGCCAGACTCGGACGTACCAGCTTCAGCAAATTAAAATTAAAGTTATCCTCCGGCAGGTGCATAAAGTGTTTGAAACTTCCGGTGGCCTGCTTGATGTTGAACTCGCGATCAATAAAAAATCCGGCAACTTTTCGTCCTTCAATCAAAGTCTCCTTAAAGGCCTCCGCCATACTGTTGGTGACCTGCTTGGCGTAAGGCTGATGTTGATTCACATACAGGCGATTCTCCAGCGGAGTAATGATGCTGTCCTGATCGGAGATTCGTGATTTTGTGAGACACCGGTATATCTTCCACTTCCGGCTCACCTCATGCATCACATCCTTTAATATACCTATATTTTCACTCGGGCCCAGCATCAGGTACGAGTTCACGTTCAGCGCAAAGTGAAACCGCTTTAATGCTTTCGTCTGCAAGTCAGACGTGAGGTATATAAACATATTCCTGCACGTGATAAGATCAAGCTTGCTGAAAGGCGGATCGCGCAGAATGTCATGATTGGCAAAAACAACAACCTTGCGCAACTCCTGCGATACGCGATAAGTATTACCTTCTTTGATAAAATATTTCTGCAGGTGATTGGAAGGTATATCGGCTGCAATGGATTCGCTATATATACCGCGCGAGGCAATCTCAAGTGCTTCTTCATCTATATCGGTAGCGAATACTTTAACGGTACAATTGATATTTACCAGCTCGATATGCTCCAGTAGTAATATTGCTACCGAATATGCTTCTTCACCACTGCTGCAGGCGGCAATCCATATTTTAACTACATCTCCTGATTTCTTAAGCGAAAATATACCGGGTATAACTTCCGCGCGCAGGCATTCAAATGCATCGCCATCGCGGAAGAAACGTGTTACGTTGATCAAAAATTCTTTGCAAAGTGTCTCCAGTTCCTGTGCATTCTCCCGAAGGTAATCGCGATATTCCTTTAGGGTCTTGATCTCCAGTTCCGTCATGCGCTTGGCCAACCGCCTGAACAAGGTTGGTCGTTTATAGTGCATGAAGTCATGTTGCGTATGTTCATGCAACATTTCAAGTATATCTTTTACCAAGGCTTCCTCCGCTTTAGTAAGTGTATTCAGCGAACGGATGAGCGGTACTTCCCTGAGGAAATCAAGCATCTCGTTGCCCATCATCTCCGGCGGTAATACCAGATCGGCGAGCCCGGTAGCAATGGCGCTGTTGGGCATACCATCGAACGCAGCACTCTGCGGATCCTGCACGATTACAATACCGCCCCTCTCCTTTATAGCCGCTATACCGCGCGATCCATCTGTGCCTGTCCCCGACAGAATAATGCCGATGGCATCTTTACCTTTTTCAATGGCCAGTGAACTGAGAAAAATATCGATGGCATGATTCGGCATGGGAATATTCTCCTTCTCTTCGAGCCAGAGCTTTCCCTCGCGAATGGTCATCATCTTTTTACGCGGCAGTATATATACACAGTTGGGCTCAACAGCCATTCCATCTTCCGCCTCAAACACGTTCATAGCAGTATGCTTGGACAGCAACTCGACCATGAGACTTTTATAGTCAGGTGAAAGGTGTTGAATAATAACAAATGAAAAGCCTGTGTGCTGATCTATATTGTCAAATAAATCGTGAATTGCTTCCATGCCGCCGGCAGATGCACCGACTCCGACAATGTAGTGTTTGGAATGTCTTAATGAGTGAGCCATTTTAACTCAAGGGCCAATTTTTGGAATTTGCGAGGTAAATTAATGTGCCTATATTTAAGCGATGAATTTACTGAACATTCTTTTGGTAGAAGATGATCCGGATGACGTTGAACTCCTTTTAGAAGCGCTACACGACAATGGTGTGGAGTTTTCCATGGAGGCGATCAAGGAAGGCGACAAGGTATTGTCCTACCTCGAAGTGTGTAATAATTTCCCCGATATTATAGTTCTCGACCTGAACCTCCCGAAAATGCACGGACGTGAGGTACTTCTTTCCCTAAAAGCTTCACGTTTCAGTCACATCCCCGTTGTCATACTTACTACCTCTTCCTCCAAAGAAGACATGGAATTTTGCCTGAAGTCCGGTGCTGATAAATTTCTGAGTAAGCCAGCGACCGTTGATGGATTTAATCAGACCGTTGTCGCTATTACGCAGATCGCTACCCAACACGCTGAGAAAAACTAACCTCCTTCTCTGTCTCATTCTACCAAAACAAAAATAGCGAACCTGTTTCACAGATTCGCCATCTTTATATAGTATACTATATATTATTTATTGGACGCGCATACAAAATCCGTTCGTGGTATATCTGTTGCAGCAATCGCTTTAAAACCTCCGCTTACTTCTACCAGGTTATTCCATCCTCTTGCTTTTAAGATAGAAGCGGCAATCATGGATCGGTAACCACTTGCGCAGTGTATATATACCTCGCCTTCTTTTGGAATTTCGGCCAGATGTTCGTTCAAAAAATCCAGTGGTGTACTGTAAGCATTTTCGACATGCTCTGCCTGAAATTCACCGGGCTTCCGAACATCAAATACAGAAAGTTTGCTTTGGTGGAAACGCTTGGCGAACTCGTCAGCAGATATAGTATCTATAGTATCTACATCTTTACCGGCCTGCAACCATGCTTTAAAGCCGCCCTTCAGGTAGCCTAATGTATTATCATAACCAACACGCGCCAGGCGTGTTACAATCTCTTCCTCACGACCTTCATCGGCAATCAGTAATATAGGATGTGTTACACCCGGAATCAGCGCTCCTACCCACGGTGCAAAACTTCCGTCAATACCAATGTTAATGGCATTGGGTATAAATCCTTTGGCGAACAACTGTGCCGCGCGTGTATCGAGAACCAGTGCCCCCGTTTCATTGGCAGCTGTCTCAAATTCATCCGGTGTAAGGGCGTGTGTACCTTTGCTCAACACCGTATCGATACTCTCGTAACCTTCCTTGTTCATTTTTACATTCTCAGGGAAATAGGCAGGCGGAGGAAGAAGTCCATCATTAACTTCTTTTATAAACTCTTCACGCGTCATGTCAGCACGCAATGCATAGTTACGTACGCGCTGATTGCCGAGTGTATCTACCGTTTCCTTCATCATGCTCTTGCCGCATGCCGAGCCTGCACCGTGCGCAGGGTATACAATAACATCATCCGCCAGCGGCATGATCTTCGTGCGCAGCGAATCGTAAAGAAATCCTGCCAATTCATCCTGCGTCAAATGCGCAGCTTTTTGTGCGAGATCCGGACGACCAACATCACCCAGGAACAATGTATCACCACTAAAGATCGCATAGTCTTTTCCGGTCTCGTCTTTCAGAAGATAAGTGGTTGATTCAAGTGTATGTCCCGGTGTGTGCAGCACCTTGATGGTAACCTTTCCGACTTTCAGTTCTTCACCATCCGTAGCAATGTGCGCGTCAAACTTCGGATTAGCGTTTGGTCCATATACTATAGCAGCTCCGGTTTTCGCAGCAAGATCCAGGTGACCCGATACAAAGTCTGCATGAAAGTGTGTCTCCAGAACATACTTGATAACCGCGTTATTCTTCTTCGCCTTCTCAATATAGGGAGCAACTTCCCGCAGCGGATCGATGATCACAGCCTCTCCCTCCGACTCAATGTAATACGCTCCCTGCGCCAGACATCCGGTATAAATCTGTTCAACCTTCATGGATAAATCATTAATGAGGCGTAAAGATAATCATAAGTTAAGTTTTCTCTTTAGGCCTCATCGTTATTCCGTATAGTCTATAAAATCTGTCTGATTATGCCTCGTTTCTAAACCTGTTCAGCCTTATAACCAGCTTTTTGCAAGGCATCTTGTATTTTCTCGGGAGCGATATCGCCTTCAATCGTTAAAGTTTTCTGCGGATCAGCAAGGTTTACCTGCCAGTTTCCACTTCCGGCACTCTCGTTCAGATAAGGTGTTACTTTTGCCACACACGCATCACATTTAATATTGGTTTTGAACTTTTTCATAATTCGTAGTTTAAAAATGTATGTCTAAAATTTTATATCAATTCATTTCTTTCAAAGCTTACTGAAGCGCAGACGCAGGCTGTTGGATACAACGGAAACGGAACTCAGCGCCATCGCAGCACCCGCGATCATCGGATCGAGCAGGAAACCATTTACAGGATATAGTATACCGGCCGCCAATGGAATACCAATTACATTATAGATAAACGCCCAAAACAAATTCTGACGTATAGCTTTTACCGTTACGGATGATAGTCGCAGCGCCTTGGGTATAGACTGGAGATCGGACGTGATCAGCGTCATCTTCGCCGTGTCTATCGCTATATCGGATCCTTTGCCCATCGCGATGCTTACATCGGCCTGTGCCAGCGCGTGCGAATCGTTTATACCATCGCCTACCATGGCTACTACTTTTCCCTGCTGCTGCAATTGCTGAATGAAAGCCGCTTTATCAGCCGGTAACATTTCAGCACGGTACTGTTTAAGCCCTACCTGCGCAGCAATTGCCCTGGCAGATTGATCATTATCACCCGTGAGCATATATACATCTATATCTTGTCGTTGCAGATCAGCAATAGCAGACTTTGACGTTTCTTTAATTTCATCTGCTATGGCGATAATGGCAAGTACGTTTTCCGAATCGGCAAAGTATATAACCGTTTTGGCATCCTGCACCCACGTTGCGGCTTGTTGATCTATATCGGAGTCTACCTGAGATTTATTTTCATCTATATATCTTCTGCTGCCTGCAAAATATACCTTTCCATCGGCTATACCTTTTACACCCCGCGCGGTAACACTTTCAAAATCTGTAATCGGCACAGAGGCTATATTTTCAGCTTTAAGTCTGTTCACAACAGCCTCCGCCAGCGGATGTTCCGATTGATTCTCCAAGGCATATAAAATCTGTTTTGCATGAAGAGGAAGCGCTGCCTTACACCAGGCTATATCCGTTACTACCGGTTTGCCCTTTGTAATCGTTCCGGTCTTATCAAGTATAATGGCATTGACACGATGCGCTGTCTCCAGACTTTCAGCATCTTTAATGAGTATATTATTCTCTGCACCTTTACCAACTCCTACCATAATCGCGGTTGGTGTCGCAAGTCCTAATGCACACGGACAAGCTATCACCAATACAGTAATAGAAGCCAGCAGTGCATGCGTAAAAGCATTATCACCACCCACGACCATCCACACAGTGAAGGTAAGAATCGCTATACCGATAACAATCGGCACAAATATACCCGCGATCTTATCTACTAGTTTTTGTACGGGTGCCTTACTGCCCTGTGCCTGCTGCACCATGCGAATGATATTGGACAATATAGTGTCGGCTCCTACTTTAACAGCCTTGAATTGAAAGCTTCCCTTTTGATTAATGGTTCCGGCAAATACCGTATCGCCACTTTTCTTTTCAGCCGGTATAGGTTCTCCGGTAATCGTGCTTTCATCTACATACGATGTACCGTTTGTTACCACACCATCTACAGCAATCTTCTCGCCCGGACGTACTATAATTATATCGTTCACTTTTACCGATGCTATGGAAAGTTCGCTCTCCGTTCCATCGGCTTGCAGTACCCGCACCGTCTTGGGTTGAAGGCCCATCAATTTCTTGATAGCAAAAGATGTATTGGATTTTGCGCGTTCCTCCAGAAGTTTTCCGAGCGAGATAAAGGCAATTACAACAGCGGCTGCTTCAAAGTATACATGTGCATGCAGTCCGCGTGCATGCCAGTACTCCGGGTAAAACGTATTGAAGGTGCTGAACAGAAAAGCTATACCGGTAGAGAGTGCTACCAGTGTATCCATATTCGCTTTACCATGCCACGCCTGCTTCCACGCGTTCACGAAAAAGCTTCGTCCAAAATAGAAGACTACAGGCGCTGTCAGCACAAGCGATATATAGTTACCATACGGTAAATTCATAAAGAACATACCGATGACCACGACTGGTATAGCCAGCACGGAAGCACCGATGGTTCTGTTCTTTATCTGCTGATAGTGTTTATACTGCGCCTCTTCCTGTATGGCTTGTGATTCCTCTGTATTATTATTCACAACAAGATCATATCCCACCGAGCGCACTGCATTTTGCAACGCCTGCGGATCTACAAGCGCCTGATCATATTCCACGGATGCCGATTGATTCGCGAAGTTAACGGCCGCGTCTTTCACACCGGGTACTGTTTTGAGCATCGACTCAACGCTTACTGCACAAGCAGCACAACTCATTTCCAGCACTGGAAAAATCTGCCTGACAAGCTTTCCGTTATTTATAGCATTTCCCATAAAGTCATGTATCATTCTACACTACAAGTATACAGGGAAACGCAGGCTTATGTTTTACAGAATTACAGGGACGATTTATATCATTTCAGAACTGTCTCAAATCAATCATTGGACAGCGTCAAGCGGATTTCTGACGTCCGTTGCCTTTCGCGATTTCTTTAATTCGGAAGGCGTAAGTCCCGTTATCTTTTTGAACTGCGATGAAAGATGTGCTACGCTGCTATAGCCGAGCTTCAGGGCAATCTCACTCAGATTAAGTTCATCGTAAAAAAGAAGTTCTTTGGCGCGTTCAATTTTTTGCCGGATGATATACTGTTCAATGGTAATTCCTTCTACGGAAGAGAACAGGCTACTTAAAGAGTTATAGTCGTGGTGTAGTTCATCAGCCAGTATATCAGACCAGTTAAATTTTCGCTCGATACTATCAACGTGGTGCACACGTTCAATGATCTTATTCTTGATACTCTCGATGAGCCTTGCCTTCCGATCATCAATCCGTTCAAATCCCACCTGTTGCAACGCCTGGTCTATCCGCTCCAACTCTTCCTTCGATAGCGCTGGTTGCGACAGCGTGACCTCCCCCAGTGTAACATGATCTGCCTGAAAGCCCAGCTTGGCAAGTTCCTGCTCCACCACCATCTTGCAGCGGTTGCAAACCATGTTTTTTATATGAAGTACCATGTTATTTTATATCGTTCCTTTAAAACAACTTTCGCAACACACGAAAAGTTCTGTATACAATTATTGCAAGCCACCTTTACCGCGATAAAGACTTACTTTACCCTCCAGTTCAACGGCTAACACAGTAAGATACTGATCCTGCAATCCCTTCGGAGGTTCTATATATACCAGTCCTGGCACCGGGCTCCATGATATCTTACCAACTACTTTGAATTTTGCTTCCGCGGATGTTCCCACAACACGAACCTTTTTGATAGTATTCCTCAGTCCCTTGACCATAACCGGCTGCTGTGGATTACCCTGTAAGAATAAATATAGCGTTGTAGAATCTTTAGATAGTGTGGTTGGACCATAAAAGTGTCCCGGAGCGATTCCGGCACGTGTGCCAAATATAGCTTCACCGTTTTTCTTGTTCCATTTTCCTAATTCTTCCAGTATATATACTTGCTTCTCGGGAATCGTGCCATCCTCTTTTGGTCCTATATCCAGCAGAAGATTTCCGCCATGGCTCACGGCATCCGCAAAGATTGAAATAATTTCATACGGAGTTTTCCATACGGTATCCGTTGGTTGATAGCCCCAGTTCGCGTTCGTTGTGAGGCATAGCTCCCACCACGGAAACGCAGGTTTTTCTACAGGAAAATTTTGCTCCGGTGTCTCATAATCACCATATCCCTGCAGACGTCCGTTAATAATTGCATTCGGATTGGACTTCAAAATGATCTGACGAATTTCAGGCGCCTGCCATTCTTCCGCACTATGCTCCCAGTCTCCGTCAAACCACCACAGATCAGGAGTATATTTGGTTGCTACTTCCTGGATCTGTCCTTTGTTATAAGCCTGAAACTTCTGCCAACGTGCAGGCTGTACGCTGATCTTGTATCGAGCACTGTCTTTCAGAAAGGCCGGATAATCTTTATACGACCAGTCAATAAGCGAAAAATATGCACCGGATTTTATATTGCGTTTGCGCAATGCTTTATAGAACGGCTCGAGAAGATCGCGTTTCGCGGGCGTATTGTTTACGACATTTACCGGCCCCGATTTCCACAACGCAACGCCATCGTGATGCTTCGTTGTAATCACAGCGTATCGGGCTCCCGAAGCCTGAATAAGATCGGCCCACTGTTCCGGGTTATACTTCTTTGCGGTAAAACCTTTCAACTGTTTCATGTAGGCATCATGACTGATCTTTTTATTGTAGAACGACCACGATTCATCAACACCGTTGACAGCATAAATTCCCCAATGAATGAAGATACCAAGCTTGGCATCCGCAAACCACTCCATCTTGCCTGCTATAGAATCAGCCGGAATACGCTGCGCATATATAGTACTGTGCGCGAGTAACAGCAGAAGGCTATACATCGATAGTTGTTGCGCAATTCGATTCTTTTTTCTGGTCATAGGTGGAATATTTACATCACGATTTTAACTGTGAAAGCTCTTGCGAAAATAGAAGCTTCTTTATATTTTGTTAACACATTCGCCCCCAAAATAAAGTTCTTTTTTTACACCATTTACCGTGTTTAATCCGTGCTTTCCTAACGACCTGTAATTACTCTTTCCCTTTACAAAAAACCTAACTGCCCAATGTCCAAAAAATATTTCCATTGCTGGTATATCTTTATGGTGCTTGTCGTATTACGCACGGAAGCACAAAAGAGCACGCCACTTTTTACACTTCTCAAACCAGACGCAACCGGTGTACGCTTTACCAACAAAGTAAGAGAAGACGACTCGCTACACGTGCTGGTATATGAATACCTTTACAACGGACACGGTATTGGAATTGCCGATTTCAACAACGATGGACTTCAAGATATATTTATATCCGGCAACGCGGTTCCGAATAAACTGTTTCTGAACAAAGGATCGCTCAAGTTTGATGACATCACTAAAGTTGCGTCCGTAGCAGGGAACGGAACGTGGAGTACAGGCGTGAGTATAGCCGATGTGAATGGCGATGGGCTTGCTGATATATATGTATGTCATTCGGGAAAATTCAAAGACACGAAACTCTCCAACGAGTTATTTATAAATACCGGTGTTACAGACGGAAAACCTGTATTTAAAGAGCAGGCCAAACTATACGGACTCGATGCACCGGGAACGCAATCAACGCAAGCGGCCTTCTTTGATTATGATCGTGATGGCGACCTGGACATGTTCCTGCTGAATCACTCTACGAATACCTATTATGCTTTTCTGAATACACGAAAACAACGGGCCACACCTGATCTCCGGTATGGCAATCGCCTGTTCAGAAATGATAAACAGGCTGACGGCAGCACTATATATACCGATGTAACGCTGCAGGCAGGAATTGTTAACAACCCGCTTAACTACGGACTAAGCGTAAACATTAGCGACCTGAACCAGGATGGATGGCCTGATATATATACCACCAGCGACTATTCCGAACACGACTGCTACTACGTCAACAACAGGAACGGAACCTTCACGCAGTCCCTGCAGAAATCTTTTTCACACATCTCCAAATTTTCAATGGGTGCCGACATTGCAGACTTTAATAACGATGCACTACCGGATGTTTTTACGCTTGATATGCTTCCGGCCGATAATCACCGGCAGAAATTATTGAAAGGCCCGGACGAATACGATGCCTACCATCTGTTGCTCGACAGCGGATACTATCGGCAGAACATGCGCAACATGCTGCAACTAAACAGGGGTATAGATGCAAACGGCAACGTGCGCTTTAGCGAAATAGGACAGTTCGCCAATGTCTCAAACACCGACTGGAGTTGGGCCGGCTTGTTCGCTGATTTGGACAGTGACGGCTGGAAAGATCTTGTAATAACCAACGGCTATCTCCGCGACTTCACTGATCTCGATTTTCTGAAATATACCATGGCCGATGCACAGCTTGAAGCTGCAGCAAAAGGCAATCTTAATTTCAAGAATTATAGCCTCGTGCAAAAGATGCCATCCAACAAACTCAGCAACTATATATTCAAAAATCAAAGTGACCTGACTTTTCGGGATGTTACGAAAGACTGGGGCTTCGCTGTGCCTTCCATTTCCAATGCAGCAGCGTATGCCGACCTCGATAACGATGGTGATCTTGACCTGGTTATCGGTAACAACAACGAACCGGTTATGGTCTGGAGAAATAATGCTGCAGGTTCACATCACTGGTTACAAATCCAACTGAAAGGAAGCAAGGCTAACACCGCGGCATTCGGCACAAAGCTATGGCTATACGCAGATACTAACGTACAGTACCAGGAACTATACCCGGTAAGAGGCTTTCAATCATGTGTGTCGCCCGTGGTATATTTTGGTTTGCAGGCAAACCATCCAGACTCTTTGGTTATCGAATGGCCTTCCGGAAAAACCTCTGTGATCAGGGAAATAACGATCGATAAACTTTTAGTACTAACGGAAGAAACAAGTCCGGCAGCAGCTCTTCACAAACCGGTGTCTCAAAAGAAATTATTCACTGTGGCACCTGCGCAACAACAACTGCCGTTCCGCCACCAGGAAAATAACTTTGTAGATTTTAAAGTAGAAGTATTACTCCCCTATCAATTAAGCCGGCTTGGTCCTGCCCTTGCGACCGGTGATGTAAATGGTGATGGACTTGCAGATATATTTATCGGTGGTGCAATCGAACAATCAGGACAGCTATATCTGCAAAACAGGCAGGGTTCTTTTTCACTGGCAGCAAGTCAGCCGTGGAGTAAATATACCCAATGCGAAAATGTAAACGCTCTATTCTTCGATGCCGACAACGACAAAGATCTCGACCTATATGTAGTACATGGTGGAAATGAGTACCTGGATGGCTCTCCAGAATTTCAGGATATACTTTACGTGAATGACGGGAAAGCAAATTTCGAACCTTCGCTCAAAGCGCTTCCGCGGATGCTGGGGAGTAAGCAAGCCATCGCTGCAAGTGACTTCGATCTGGATGGTGACCTCGATTTGTTTGTTGGCGGCAGAGGTAAATCCGGTTACTTTCCACAAGCGTCACGCAGCTATATATTACGAAACGACAGTCAGTCTGGTAAAGTAGTATTTACCAACATAACAAAAGAAGTAAACGAACAACTGGAGTTCCCCGGCATGGTTACAACAGCAGCATGGGCTGATCTCAACAATGACAAATTTCCCGAACTTGTTATTGCTGGAGAATGGATGTCCGTAATGATCTTCAGGAATGAAAAAGGAAAACTTACCAACCAATCAACCGGCCTTCAAACGAATAGTCTATATGGACTCTGGAGTGCTCTTCACATTGCCGATATAGACAGCGATGGCGATGCAGATATACTTCTTGGGAACTGCGGCACCAACAATCAGTTCAAGCCATCTGAACAGGAACCGATGACGATGCATGTGAGTGATTTTGATGGCAACGGAAATATAGACCCGATAATATCCTACTATATACAGGGAAAAAGTTATCCGCTGGCCAGTCGCGATGAATTACTGGATCAGATACCAGTACTTAAGAAAAAGTATATCAAGTATACTGACTATGCCGATGCTACAATTCAGACTATATTCACCAAAGAACAACTTGCCAAGGCAACAGTATATAAATGCACAGAAGCAAGAAGCATTATACTCATCAACAACGGCAACCTGAGTTTCTCTAAAAAGCTGCTGCCACCCGAAGTACAATTTTCAAACGTACACAGCATTCTTACAGACGACCTTGATGCCGATGGAAAAACAGACATCATCATAACCGGAAATTCTTTTACCAACCGCACCCAATTTGGCGACAGTGATGCCAGTCTTGGTGTCGTCATGAAAGGCAAAGGAGCCGGAGCCTTTGATATACTCGACCCTGCAGCTTCCGGACTATTTGCTGATGGCGACATTCGCGCTGCTGCTATACTAAAAGATGCCAATAATGCCCGGAAACTTATCATCGTAAAGAACAACGATGCTGCACAAACCTTCACCATCCAACAACCATGAAAAAGACTTTACACTATATATATACCATTCTTGCAGTTCATTTTACAATAATCGCTGCAGCGCAATCAAATAATAAACCCGCCCACAATGCAGAGCCACTCCATCACGCGCAACAGGTATTAACGAGCATTACCATACACGATATATTCTCACCCCCCGTGGCCGCACGTATATATGCCTATGCACACCTTGCGGCTTATGAGACATTTATTAAAGGAGATAATACATACTATAGTCTTCAAGGGCAATTGAAAGAATTTCCGGCTATAGCTGCCCCGCAGCAGCAGGTGTCTCTTCCGCTCGCCGGAGTATATGCTTTTATGTTAACCGGTAAAAATCTTATTTTCTCTGAGAAATCTATGGAGGACTCCATCGGACAGGTGATCAAAGTATATAAGAAACAACTTTCACCAAAAATCTTCCAGGCATCGCTTGTATATGGCAAAATGGTTTCGGACAGTATAATAAGCTGGTCTAAAAAAGATCATTACGCTGATACTCGCAAACTAAAGCGCTATGATTTTGTAAAAGGAGAAGGTAAATGGGTTGCTACACCGCCAGTATATATGGCAGCTATTGAACCGCATTGGCGCATGATCCGTCCCTTTGCATTGGACAGTGCTGCACAGTTCGCACCACTTCCTCCTCCGGCTTTTAGTAAAGATAAAAACAGCGAGTTCTACAAACAGGCTTACCACGTATACCATACACGCAATACATTGACAACGGAACAAACCACAATTGCAAACTTCTGGGACTGCAACCCGTTCGCTGTACATGTTCATGGACATGTTAACTATGCCACCAAAAAACTTTCTCCAGGAGGACACTGGCTCTCTATTGCCGGCATCGCTTCACAAAAAGTAAATGCTGACATCGTTAAGACATCGGCAGCCTATACTATAACGGCAATTGCATTGTTTGATGGATTCATCAGTTGCTGGGATGAGAAATTCAGAAGTCATCTCATCAGACCGGAGTCCTATATCAACAGCTATATCGATGAAACCTGGAAGCCTCTCCTGCAAACACCACCTTTTCCGGAATATACCAGTGGACACAGTGTAATCTCTACAGCATCAGCCACCGTGTTAAGTTATTTCTTTGGTGATAACTTTTCATTCACGGATACTTCTGAAATTCCTTATGGCTATGCAGCACGCACGTTTACTTCCTTCTCGCAAGCTTGTAACGAAGCGGCTATCAGTCGTCTGTATGGAGGCATTCACTATTTACCAGCCATCGAGCAAGGACAGATTCAGGGTAAAAAAGTAGGCGAACAGATATTGCTAAAAATAAAACTGCGAAAGAGCTGATTACTGTTCATATACCAGCGTCTCATCACCAGCTTCATACGGCACATATACCAGCAGCAGCGTAAGCATTTCCTGGTCACTACGCATATCTCCCGATGATTCCACAAACTTCGGCGGATTATTCGGATTGAGTGGATTGTTAGCGGTGTTATCGTATGTCCCGTATACATTTACCACATCACCGCGCTTCAATATAACAGGCTTCTTATAGCGGTATATTTCCTGCCAGCGAAAATCCCACGCAGGTATATGTACCAACGGAATAGTATCCTGCTCACGCGTAGCAAAGGCCTTAAAGTCCTTACCCAGATAATGCATATGCGGCCACACATATAGCAGCGATATATCTTCCCGCGAATTCGCGATACGCAACCGGTGCGTCTGCACTTCACCAGCGAAGAGAACGAGGGGTGGGTATATATCTCGCTCACCTATTCCTCCCGACCCGAGACTTATTACTTTTACTTTGCGATTAATAGGAGTCTTCTTAAAGAATAAGTTTATCCCACTGATACTCTCCTCCTCTTTTGCGGATGGAGAAAAGTGAACGGTGAGCAACACGACACCGCGTTTTGGCATTATCCAACCCATACCTTGAGGATATGATTCATATGATGCGCCAGGAATCCAGCCACCATAATAAGTCATCTCCTTTTTGTACGGCAGCCATTGTTCATATTGATAGCGTGACGTGCCCAAATCAATTGAATCGACCGTACTATATATATCAATTCCTTTGTCTTCCACGGGGTGCACGGCAAAATTTGCATGATGTATAACACGCTTGTTGTTTGTAGTAAACTCGATTGCTTCAACGTTGGCCTGCTCTGCCAGCTCAAAAGGAATTTTGAAAACCATAAAGCGTTCAATACGATCACCTTTCACCTTATAGGTTGATTTCATTTTCAACGTCAGATCCGGAGTGCGGCTATACGTAGTTCCTGCTTTAATCTGCGTAAGCAATTCTTTTTCAGCTTTCAGATTTTCTTTTCCTTTTGTCACACCTGCGTCTACCCAGTCCGTTATCTTTTTAATCTCAGCATCCGTCAACGAACGGTTATTTGAAAATTCAGTATAATGATCGTCCGCGCGCCAAGGTGGCATATAGCGGCTGGACACAACTTTCTTAATAAAGGCAGCGCGTTTACTTACGTCTTCATAGGTAATCAGATTAAACGGAGCTCCTCCGCCAGGGCGGTGACAACTCGCGCATTTACTATGAACCAGCGGTTGAATGTCATTGTAAAATGTAATCTTTTGTGCTTCTACCTGAATACAGAGCAGTAAAATCAGAGGTAGCAAATGGAATTTATTCATGGATAAAGTAAAGCTAGCGAAAACAGAAATTGCATCAAAAAGAAAGGGTGACCTGTTACAGTCACCCTTAAAAACCAAACCAAATAAAAAGTTTATTGTGCTACATCCCACCAAACGCGTCCGAAGATATCATTTGGGCCGGCACCGAATCCAGGATCTTGTGCCATGGCATCATATGCAGCTTTTTGATTGGCGTAGTTTAATGAAGCCTGGCTGAGAAGTTGTAATGGTTCTCCTTGGGATAGGAAGAATAGAACCATTCGTTTTCATTTCAGGCAATGCAAGCACACTCGATGCGTTAGGATAACCGTTACGCTTCCATACAGCCCATCCTTCTGATGGCTGCTTAAATGCATTCAGATAAGTTTGCACACTTATTAACTCTAATGCTTTCGACTCATCAAAAGCAACTGATGGCTGCTCCAGGTAGTCGCTAATTTCATCATCGGTCAGTGCGGTATAGTTCGATAATTTTGCTTCAAGGGCTATCTCATCATACCACTCCAGTGACGCCGTTACACCTGCTGTGTAAAATGTCTCAGCATCTTCAGATGTCAAATTGCGTGCAGCGAATTCTGCTCGCATAAAGCAAAAATCTGCGTACGTTATCACAGGAATGTTTACAAGTCCATTACCCGCTCCGCTTCCTTCATTAAATGCAGGTTGAAACAATCTACGCTGTATCAAAGAAATTGTGTCTACACGAACATTAGCATTATTGATTTTTGCAATTCTTGGTCGGTAGTAACTCGCATTCTCTACGGCCTTTGCATCATCAGGACTTGTAAAGCTTCCAAAATAGCGTCTGGATGCTTCTGTTGTGCCCGCCGCGAGCGCTTTCTGACTGATGAGAACATTTATTGTACTTTGAGAATATCCGTTAGGGGAAACGAATACATCAAGACGAGGGTCGTTGTTGTCCCATAAGAAATCAACGAGAGGTTTAGATGCATAGATCGCATCAGGATTCCAGTTGCCGCCACTTGTAAAACCTGAAGTTGCTTTAAACACCCATCCATCGCCGTTACTCTGCATTAGGTCATCTGGATCTTGCGAGAGCACCTCCTGTGCTATAGCGGCAGCCTTCGTTTGATCACGCTTGATAAAGCGCGTTGCTATCTTTAAACGAAGTGCATTTCCCGCTCTTACCCAAGCATCTAAATTACCTCCATAGTATTGATCAAATGACTCCAAGCCAATCTGAGGAGCACTTTGCTCTGTTCTGAGGACATCGATAGCTTGTTCAACTTCACCATCCAGTTTGGTGAATAACGATTGTTGATCATCATATGTAGGTGTCATCGTTCCGCCATAGCGGGCTTGCCATGCTTCAGTGTATGGAATACTGCCATATATATCACTTACGTAGAATGCATAATATGCTTTCAAAATTCGAGAAATGCTAAGCATGTGCACATACTTAGATTGTTCTTCCACAGGGAGTTTCCCCACCAACTTCTCCATATCTACCAAGGCATCTCCTACACCTGTATATAGTCTACCATAACGGTTTGAAAATCTGCCAACATTACTTGTAAAATTTGCAGCATTACCATTTACAGGTGTTACATACTGCATCCAAGGCATAATTTTAGTATAGAAATCATAGAAAGCCTCGAAATCTTGACTATGTAAGTTCAGTGTTGCATTCAAAAACTGATTCTCGGGTGGTATCTCAGTTAACACATCAGGATTTCGGTTTGCATCCACATAATCGTCATCGCTGCAACTTGTAGCTACTACTCCAAGCAGTGCAAAAGAGAATATTATTTTTTTATAAGAGATTTTCATAGTAATTCAATTTTTAAATTAGAAACCTGCCGTTAACGACACACCCATCTGACGTGTGAATGGAAGCCCGCCATACTCGGAAAACTCTCCTGCAGCATTGCTTTTTAATCCCTCAGGATTTATTCCATCCTTGGTGGTGCGATACAGATAGCCTATATTTCTGCCTGTTACACTTATACGAAGGGTTTGTAATTTTACCTTGCTTGCGAATGAAGACGGTACATTATAGCCTATTGAAATTTCGCGTAATGAAACCCATGAGTTTTCAAATACAGAATATTCACGAATACCAGAACCCCACTGCGTTAGATTTTCATAGTACCAAATTGCAGGAACTGGCTTTAAATGTCCTTGAGCGACAGCATCAGCATAACTCATACCTCCTAGATCTATATCCGGATTAATTTCCGACTTAATACCATCAGCTAAAACTCCGTCAGGTACAATACCGTCATCACGAGTCACTCCTGTCTCATCCACATATTCTACCCCTCCCAATTCTTTGTTTCGACCAAACATGCTATTCTTTAAACTACCGTTGGAAGATCCATACTGATGAGTTGCTGAAGCCATCAAACCTCCAATCTTAGCATCGACCTGAATATTCAACGTGAAGTTTTTATAAGATAAAGTATTTATGTTGCTGAGCAGATATTTCTCCATAGCAGTCCCCAGCGCTTTGTCTCCCTGGCCATAGTCAGCACTTCTCAGGTATGTATATCCAGTACCGCCTCCTGCACCAATCACTCGCTTTCCGTTACTAGGGTGATCTATCGGATTACCTGCGCCATCTTTTTTCTGATAAGAAGCAAAACCATATGGTGTAGCAATTGTAGCATAAGGCAAGCCAGGCTTGGCCATTGAATATACGTCTGCACCAAATGCCTGGCTCAGCTGCTGTAGCTCTACACCCTCAATCAATTCTACTACTTTGTTGCGGTTACGAGTATAGTTTATAGTGGTTGTCCACTCGAAATCGGCAGACTTTACAGGTGTTGCCCGTAATACGATTTCGATACCTTTATTGGATATCTTACCACCGTTCACAATACGACTGCTAACGCCAGATTCACTTGGAGTAGCAAGGCCGAATATTTCGTTGCTAGCGAGTTTATTGTAATATGCGAAATCAAGTCCGATACGATTATCCAAAAACCTGAGGTCTGCGCCAACTTCCCATTCACGAGCCTTTTTATTCTTGAGGTTTTTATTCGCTAATACATTATCGCGGAAGCCTACATAACTAATGGTTCCGTCAGGTGAAATATAGTCGCTCTTAAGTTCGTAAGAACCTGTTTGATTAATTGTCCATGGATCTGTGTCGCCGCCGGTAATACCAAAGTTAGATCGTAGTTTACCATATGTTAACCATGAAGGAAGTGACTTATATGTTTCCGTAAATGTCCAAGCCAAACCAACAGCCGGATAACTATACACCCAGTCCCCTGTTCCATTGACATACGCCAGAGTCGAAGAATAATCTGTTCGGTAACTAAGATTTAACGTAAGCATTTCCTTGTATGTTAAATCTCCATAAGCATACCAAGCGTTCTTAAGCCTTGATGGATTTAATTTGGTTTCAATACCAACGCCATAGAGCGAATTAGTCAAAGCAAATTCACCTGGGATGCGCAACGTATTTCCTTCATTTTTACCCTCATTATTTCTTGTGAAGGCCTTATAGTATCGTCCACCATCCAGTTTATTGGTTTCACCCCCAACAGTAAAACTTAAGAAAAAATCTTGCCCAAGCTGTTTATTAGCTGTTAACAAAGTTTGAATTCGATATTGCTTATTATCAGACGTAGCCTCATTGTAGAGTCCCCCTTCAAAATTAGGATTAGATCCAAGGCGTCTACGTTCATCTTTATATATTTCATTCTGCAAGTTCGCCCTTACTAAGAAGTTTAGCCATGGACGAAGATGAGTATTTAGATCTAGATTGGCGCGGAAAACATTTTCAGTTCTATCAACATTATCCTGGAAAGTATCCCACAAGAATCCAGATGCAAGACCGTAGGGATCATCGGTTCCACGTTTTGCACCACCGTTTACTGGGTCTATATAGTTATTCATCCAATAATTCATGTCAAGGCTTCTCGGTCTGTAATACACCATCCTGAAAACTGGGTTAAAATTACCACCTTGTCTTATTGGATTTTTTATATCGTTGTTGGTATAGTCAACACTTAGATCTATATCAAATAAGTTACCTATCTTTTGTGTCGCTCTTACATTGAAGTTATTACGAACCATTTCAGTACCACTTGGCATGATGGTAGTATTATTCAGATTCGAATAAGACGCACGGATACTTGATTTATCGGTGCCACCTTCTAGTACAACATTGTGGTTAATGAATTTACCGGTTTCGAAAAAGCTAAGTGGATCATTGGCTTCCCACTTAATCATTCTGCCATCAACATCGCGAACCATTCGGCCATCAAATTTCGGCCCGTAAGAATAGTATCGATAGTCATCACCCTGTACCTGATCTACACCATCAGCACCTTTTTGAAAAGTTGATCCATAGCCGGCACCGAATTCATTTTGAATATCAATAAACTTGTAAGCTGTCTCAAATGAAGATGTATGGTTGTATGTTACACCGATACCTGGCTTAGTGAGACCTTTCTTAGTAGTGATGATGATAACACCGTTCAACGCATCAGAACCATACAACGCACTGGCTGCTGATCCCTTAAGAACACTCATTGACTCTATATTATCAGGGTTGATGTTCTTCATGATGTTACCATTGTCCTGAGCAGCACCCCAAGAGTCTGCACCAGTTACCGTAGGACGAATCAGAACGCCATCAATAACAATCAATGGCTGCGTGTTATTACTCAACGAAGAGTTACCACGAATACGGATACGTGAAGAAGACATTGGACCACCTGTGCCTTGATCAATCTGTACACCGGCAACTTTACCTTGCAAAGAGTTTACAATGTTAGCATTGTTGGTTCTTGACAAGTCTCCGCCTTGTACTTCCTGAACAGCATACGCTATTCTGGCAGCGTCTTTCTTTTCACCAAAACCAGTAACAACAACTTCGCTCAATTGCTGCGCATCTTCAACCAACACAACATCAACAACGGTGCGCCCACCAACGGGTACTTCCTGGGTTGTAAAACCAATAAATGAGAAAGACAATACTGCATTGTCTCCAGCTCCTACGGAAAGAGAATAATTTCCATCAGAGTCGGTCGTAGTACCAATACTGGTACCCTTCAGAACTACAGACACTCCCGGAAGAGCGGAGTTGTCTTGTGCTGCCGTGACCCGGCCTTTCACTGTCTGCCCGTAAGCAGTCAATGCCGCCAGTGTAAACACGACTGACAGGAATTGTAAACGTTTCTTCATGAAAATTTGGGTTAGAGATTAAAATTTCAGAAAACACTTTATTGACAGAACATTCTATCGAAAAATGAATTTCCGACCAAAAGGTAGGAAGGTATTTGTTAAACTCCAAGAAAAACATAACTTCGTTTCCGCGCACGGGGAAAACGTGTACGCAAACGAAATTTCACATTATAACGTATGAAGGGGTATATACAAGGCAGACGAACCGGGTAACCGTACCTAAAAAAGATGTTTTTTACCTCCGAAATATCCCTTAACATTAGCACCAATGGACAAAAAAATTAGAATCAAAGACATCGCGCAGATGGCCCAAGTATCAGTTGGAACAGTCGATCGGGTCATCCATAACCGAGGAGAGGTTGCCAAAGAATCATATAATAAGGTTATGGCCATTCTTGAAAAGACTGGTTATAAACCCAATCTCATCGCAAAAACATTGGGCTCTAATAAAACTTATAAGATCGCGGCCCTCATGCCTAACCCGGAACAGGACGAGTACTGGAATCAATCTATAGAAGGTATCAAGCAGGCGAAAGAAGAATGGACTCAATATGGCGTGCAACTGCAGACTTTATACTTCGATCTCTACGATAAGAAATCTTTCATAACATTAGCTGAGACAGTTTGCGAAAGCAATCCGGACGGTGTGTTGATGGCCCCGATATTCTATAATGAGGCACTCCATTTTATTAACAGCTGCAAAGAAAAGAATATACCTTTTGTGCTGATCAACAATAATATTGATCAGGCAGGACCATTAAGTTTCGTAGGGCAGGACCTTTATCAAAGCGGGCGTGTAGGGGCTGAGTTGTTGCACCTCAACGAAAAGGAGAACGGTACATACGCTATTCTTCATATCTATGATGATATTCACAACTCCACTCACTTGAATGAAAAGGAAAAGGGGTTCAAAGATTATTTTGTAGAGCAGAACAACGGCCACAGCTATAACGTTTTGAGTCGTGATCTTAATTATACACATGAGTCTACTCTTGAAAAAGAACTCTCCGACTTATTAAACGAATCAACTTTGAAAGGTATACTGGTTACAACTTCCAAAGGTGCCTACACCGTGTCCAAATTATTAGAGAAGAAAGGGAAGAACGGCATTCGCTTGGTGGCTTACGATCTGCTGGCGGAAAACCTTCACTATCTAAACAATGGCATCATTGACTTCCTGATCAACCAAAATTCAAAACGTCAGGCATTCGTAGGCATAAGTCAGTTGTCCAATCACTTATTATTTAAGAAGCAGGCAACACCGTCTTACTTATTCCCATTGGAAATCATCAGCAGACAAAATGTGAATTCATATCTGAACTCAAAACAGCATTGATGATCTTTCTATAACACGTTTATTCAGGCTATGTATAGTGCCACAACACTATACATAGCTTACTACTTTTTCTCCTATCGCGTCTTTCGCAGGCATAAATTTTTAAGAGTAACATTAACAAAAGCGTATGCCATGGAACAGTTACTCATCAACCAACTCATTACGCTCATCAGCAAAGCCGGTGGAAGTTCACTTATCAAAGACCTTATCTATGAGACAGACCAGGATGGCAACGCCAGGAACTGGACCGAAGATGAAATAGAGAATGCCATTAACTACCTTCAAAACATCAACCGCTATTTTGGCGAAGGCGATGCCAGAGTAATTATTGCAAATCTCTCAAAGGAATACAACCTCACAAAACCACAGACAACACGCTGACATCCTGTAACGATGCGGTTAACATAGCGAACCGTTCAAAAGAAATATACTTCGACTGTCATTTTATTTATATCTTCATAAACAATTCGCAGTCTTACGCCAGCAGGCTACGTTAACTGCAAAAAATAACCAGTCGTATGCAGCCCATTAAAATTGCCTCCGCTCAATTTGAAAACAAAAGTGGTGATAAAGCCTATAACTTGTCAGTAATCGATCGATTGTCTCAAGAGGCGGCTGCGCAAGGCGCACACATGATCGCCTTTCATGAATGTTCTATTACAGGCTATACCTTTGCACGCCATCTTAATAAAGAACAGATGCTTGATCTGGCTGAATATATACCGGATGGCGAGAGTACAAACAAACTCATTGCACTGGCCCGCCAAAATAACATTGCTATACTTGCAGGTCTATTTGAAAAAGATCGTGATGATAAATTATACAAGGCCTATATATGCGTAAATAAGGACGGACTAGTAGCAAAGTATAGAAAACTACATCCCTTCATTAATCCACATTTAACACCGGGTGATCAATATTGTGTCTTTGAACTGTACGGATGGAAATTCGGTATCCTCATCTGTTACGATAACAATGTCATTGAAAATGTACGAGCCACTACCCTACTCGGTGCCAATGCTATATTTATGCCACACGTAACGATGTGTACACCATCAACACGTCCGGGAGCAGGCTTTGTTGATCCGGCATTATGGAAGAACAAAGAAGCAGATCCAACATCATTACGCCTGGAGTTCGATGGCATGAAAGGCCGGGGCTGGCTTATGAAATGGCTCCCTGCACGTGCATACGACAATGCCATCTATGCTATATTTTCGAACCCCATCGGCATGGACGATGACCAACTCAAAAACGGATGCTCCATGATCATCGATCCCTTCGGAGATATACTCGCAGAATGCCGCGCGCTCGGTGATGATTTTGCAATTGCTACACTAACACCCGAAAAACTTACTCAAGCAGGCGGGCATAGGTATATCAAAGCAAGACGGCCGGAGTTGTATAAAGATATACTTGGAAAGGAACATGAGGCAGAGCAGAGAGTGGTGTGGGTGCAGAAACTATAGACTGGCAGATTGTTCGTGTCAGTATATACCAATATTTGCCGCTAGTTTTTTGAATCTCTTACTTTTACACATTGCTTCGACAAGGCATTGCAACAAACTATAAATGGCTAAGTACCTACAAGATCTCTATATCTATTCACCTAATCCTCCTTTCTCTTTTTCAAAGCAGGAGGAAGAAAAATTCTACTCGGAAACCCGACATCTATGGAACTCGCTAAGTCTCATTGAGGATCTTTACAATCAATACTTCCCACCCAAGTATACGACACACGATAATTTATGGAGAATGTTCGTACGAATGACGACCGATCTGAATTTAGACCTTACTCAACCCGGATTTGAAAATTGGTTTTACCTTGACCTCGAACAGCTAAAACCGCTTGATGAGACAGGTAGAAAAAAATTTCTCTTCGAAAAAGTTTCCAACCAGATTATCGCTATCTGCAAACATGCTAACTATTCCTTTACTGAGTTTGAAAGAGCAAGAAAAATAATCGAGGATAAAAACATCGTGTTTAATGAGCCTCATAAAAAAGGAAAAAGCTCCAGCGACCGGAAACACAAGGCCTATATCTGGCGAAAGTATGACGAATTTGAAAAAGCAACTTACGTTAAAGTCACCAACAAAACTGATGATACTGTGCTCTTTCAAAAAATTGCAGACCAGCATTACAGCGCATTCGACCGGATTGAATGGCAGGATAATGAAACAGTCCTTATATATGAAATCAATCATTACAACGGCGGCTATAAAGAGGCAAACGACCATTACAAGATATCCCTCGATGGCACAATAGAATATATACCGCAAACACGCGAAGGAATTTGTTACCATGGAATTTATCTCTTGGATAGTCCGGATACTTTCGAAAAAGGACTTGAGTACATTAAACGTGCTGAGCAAATGGGACATGGAAAGGCAAAAAATATTCTTATGAATCTACAGATTAACCCCGCAGAAAGAAATGTGAAGGTATTGATGCAATTACCCAATAAACGTCAAATGGACAAACTCCGAAGGGCGGGCAATTCGAACCAATAACCTCACGCGTGACTTTGAGACACCGGCTAACAAATTGCGGCAACAAATTTATATCTTTGCCACTATTCTGTTTAATTCTTCATATATGTACACCGGCTGTTGGCTAATCATAAAAGACGATACAAAACGAACTTACGAAGTATGCGGTCAATCTCCGGATGGCAATTTGTTTTATAATAGCACAACGGCCATGCAAAGAGTCGGGATGAATGTTAGTTGTATCACGCCTCCTATTACAAACAAGAACTCGAGCAAAGAGCTGGTAAAGGTAACGGGCTATACAAAAGAAGACGGGCTCCGCGAACGACTTCAAAAGCAATACCGCGAAATAAACATGAAATCAGTAGACAATATTGATGATTGGGACGAATAAGAATCTTTGCTATATATATAACTCACCTGCATAATCGCTTATCCTGACTCATACTGAAGCCAAAGCAAAATTACTCTGCGCATAGCAGCGTTCTCTGCGAGACTAATAATTAGCAGAGCTATTTCTGTAAACCTGAGGCGCCACGCCAAACTTCTTCCGAAATGCTATAGAGAAATTAGTAGCATGCTCGTAGCCAATTTCATCTGATACTTCGGTAACGGTTTTACTGGTATTGCGCAGCAACACGCCGGCAAACTCGAGTCTTCGGTCCTGTATATATTTGATCGGAGACGTATTAAACAGTTTTCGGAAACCGTATTTCAGTTTGAATTCATTTATACCAAACCTGCGCGCGAGATCTGTGAGACTTGTCTCATCATGATAACGTTCCGTGAGAAAGTCATATATAGCCATGAGTGTATCGCGATCGCGATTGGTGAGCTTGGCATCTTTCGGGGCAGGCTTGTCGCTTACGGTATAGTGAAACTGGCAGCACTGCAACATCATGAGTGCTTTCAGCTGCGCGGTTATATACATATCGCGCATGCCGTCCTTAAAAGGACAATGCAATATATTTTGCAACACGCCCTGAACACCTGCATCAATCGGCTGGCGCGCGTTGATGGTATTAAACTCTTCGCGATTCAGAATTTTCTCAGTCAGTAAATTTCCTTCCATAACGCCATCGACTAACAACGTGTTATAGAATGTTTCATCCAGCACAAAGGTGATGTCGTGTTGCCGCATGCGTTCGTCTACGAGACTGCGACAATCATACATATTGAAATAGTTAATGGATTGATGATAACACGGCAGTAAAAACGGATTACACTTATCGCGGTAAGCAGAGTAACCACCGAACTGAAAGATCATCGTAATGCAAGGTGTCTTGCGGATAATGGGAATCGTTAACAACGGTCCCTCATTTGTATACTCGTGCTGCAACAACGAAAAATGTTGATAGCGCGTTACCTGGCAATCAAATTTTCCAAGTTCATTTTGTACGTGCAGTTGATCCGTTTTACCATTCATCAGAACTGAGCTTAGTGCATGCTCCAGTTCACCTTTTGTTTTGATAGCCTCCATCATGGTCATTCGTGTTAAACGAATCAACCCGATACGGGTTCGCAATCAGGTGTCAACTATTTAACGACACTTTCGACTAGAAACACAAAATACTTTCTGCATAGGCTTTCATCCGTTTCGCATAGGCCGGTGGTTGGTGGTATATCTAGTTTTGTCAAAAAAAATTAAACCTCACATGAAAACAACAACTGAAACGCTCCCGTCTATTGATTTGTCCAAAGTAGAAGCTTTTGCAGGACAGGTTATCCTGGATATATCTGCTACCATGGGCTCTGCCATGACACAGCTTGGCCATAAGCTTGGCTTGTTTACAGCAATGCATGGCGCGGGATGGATCACACCCCGGCAACTCGCTAACAAAACCGGAACACATGAACGCTATGTTCACGAGTGGCTCAACTGCATGGCTGCCGGAAAGTATATATACTATAACCCAGAAACGAAAACATATCAATTACCCTTCGAGCATGGATTGGTGTTGGCTGAACCGGATAGTCCTGCGTATCTCACAGCGGGTTTAGATATACCGGCTACCGTTTGGGCAGAAGAAGAAAAACTAGTAGCCGAATTCAGAAGCGGCAAAGGTTTAGGCTGGCATCAGCATGCACATAAATTATTTTTCGGGACAGAAGCATTTTTCCGCACCGGCTAT
Source organism: uncultured Chitinophaga sp. (assembly GCA_966211525.1). Taxonomy (GTDB): domain Bacteria; phylum Bacteroidota; class Bacteroidia; order Cytophagales; family Cyclobacteriaceae; genus Ohtaekwangia. Next base: position 26,689 of record CBIHOZ010000090.1, read on the forward strand.
AAAGCACATCTCGTGGATGCATGGATTCCTGCGCTGGACGGAATAAAAGAAACACTAACAGCCGGCGGAAATATAGCGGATGTAGGTTGTGGCCACGGTGCATCTTCATTGCTATTGGCAAAAGCGTTTCCAAACAGCCATGTATTTGGGTTCGACTATCACAAAGAATCTATACTGGTAGCACGAGAACGGGCACGCGAGCAAGGCATCAGCAACATTACATTTGAGATTTGTACAGCCGAAAATTACCCGGCAATAGGATACGATCTAATCTGCTTTATGGACGCCTTCCATGATCTAGGCCATCCGAGTCGTGCCGCTATATATGCATTGCAGGCCTTGAGTAAACATGGTTCCGTTATGTTGGTAGAACCACTTGCCGGTGATCGCGTAGAAGACAATCTCAACCCCATCGGACGCATGTACTATGCCGGCTCAACGGCACTCTGTGTACCACACTCCCAGCACGATGGTGGTGAATGTCTCGGGGCACAGGCCGGTGGTGCAAAACTTTTTGATATACTTCACAAGGCGGGTTTCAAACATGTACGCACCGCTACGAAGTCTCAGGTAAATATGGTTATCGAAGCGAAACGCTGATATATAGTATGAAAGCACTTCGTTTAATAGCAGGCAAACTCCCGGACATCTCCGGGATTTGTTTCTCTGCTCTTTGCATGATTCATTGTATAGCCGCTCCGCTGGCAGGTACACTGCTTGTCTTTTATCCGCATCAACATCACGATCATTACTTTCACCTGGCTATACTCGGTGCTGGTATCGGCTTGTCTTTTCTTACGCTGCGAAACCACATAACCATGAAATTCAAACCGGCAATCATCGCTTCGTTTGTCACCGGCTGGCTGTTATTTATACTATGCGAGTATACACATCTCTATGGCATGATTATGATTCGCATCTTATCAGGATTACTCATCGCTGCGGGTCATATACTCAACTTAATAAGTAAAGGATTTCACAAGCATTAAACCCATCGCGCAGAGCACAAAGAAGATCCAGGCTACGCACATATACCTTTGTGCGACTTTGTGATTTCTATGATTCAAGCAAGCGCATGTTGATATGTTTTTTGATACATGCGC
>CBIHOZ010000091.1:0-27538 GCA_966211525.1 uncultured Chitinophaga sp.
CTTCACAGGTTCCCAGCTGAAACTGCCGGTATATGGTTTATCAGATCGTCTTGATTTCCATTGTCCACCTTCCCAAACAATTCCACCATGGCCAAGCCAGAAATCTTCTCCACCATCATACCAGAGTATATCTACTTTTCCATAATTCGTGAGTAACTCTTTTACCTGTGTGTAGGTCTGCTTTTTCATTTCCTCGGCACTGGCGCGGTACATATCGGGAAAGAAGAAACCAGGATATCGCCAGTCTAACGGAGAATAATAAAATCCCATTTTCATTCCTGCACCGTGCGCGGCATCAGCGTAGTCTTTTATAATGTCTCGTCCCGCTGCGCTGTTCACGGCATCGTAATCGCCAAACTTCGTGTCGAACAAGCTGAACCCATCATGGTGACGCGTGGCAACAACCATATACTCACATCCTGCTTTCTGCGCAATTTCTACCCAACGTTTTGGTGTATCTTGTTTATAGTTGAATTTGTCTTTGAGCTTTTCGTATTCGCTCATATCCATATACTCGCTGAACAATGCCCATTCGCCTCTGCCGTGTACTGCATATAAACCATAGTGAATAAAGAGCCCGAACTTCGCATCTTTCCACCACTGCATATCCTTGTTCGACAACAATAAGGTTGAATCGATGACCTGACTGAAAATTTGTGTGTGCACGATCAATGTGAGTAAAATTGTGCAGCATATCTTTTTCAGTAGCCTGTGTGCTGAATCGTTCATATGGTTTAGGTTAAATTGGGGTTACATTAATGATAATTATGGATGTGCTTACAGTACAGGAATAAGCACAAAAAAAGCCGGTATATATAAACCGTCAATCCGAAAGGTAGTGTATATCAATCGGGCAGGGGGTACCCTAACATCTCAAAAATGGCATAGAAAAGTATCCGGTTAAACGTGCGCTCCACCGCGACTCATGTGAGTCGATGCAGAGTGGGACAAGTATATATAGATACGTTCCCCCCGAAACACAAGGTCTGTAATCTTAAATATGCAGCTCAGCGTGACATTTAACTATAACGAAACATCTGCGTTAAACGAAGCTCATCGACTGATTTAACTCTTTAAGAGTTTTGAGTTCAGATTGCAGCGATTCAATTCGACTCGTATATTGAGACAACAGTATATCTGTTTTCTCAGTCATTTTCACAGCAAAAATACAGGCTGCTATACTGTCGCACGCTTTGTTGATAAAATCAATTTCGTGTTCTTCAAACTTGCTGAAAGATGCCAGTTCCAGGACACCATAAACAACGTTGTTCATTTTTATTGGCGCAATATAAACGCTCCGGGGCGATGCATCACCCAGGCCTGACGAAATCTGGATATAATCTTCCGGCACGTTTGAGAGCAAGATAGGTTCCGCCTCATACCAGCACTGACCGACAAGTCCTTCGCCTTTTTGCATCGTCATGTTTATATAGCGTTTTCTGTCCCAGGCATAGCACGCCACCAATTGCAGATACTCTTTGTTGCGGTCTTGTTCCACCGGTACTACAAACAGGCAGGCTTGATTTGATTTTGTATAGTGCACTATATATTTAACAACACTATTGCCAAGCTCTTTGATGTCGCGTTGGTTTTGAATTAACGTGATCAGTTCGGCCAAACCGGATACACCCCACTCGCGTTTCTCATTGCTGAGCTTGCTATCATTTAAATGGTTTTTCATCCGGATGAGATTTCCCGCCAGGTTACTTTTATTCAGTGAACGATTGCCTTCATTAAGTGTTTCCCATTCCACGCCATAGTTTCCGTTCGCTATATTCGTGATGAACGTATTTGCCTTCTTGAAATTCTGGATTGAGTTTTCAATAACATGATCGATGTCATTTACATCCAAAGGAGCACCGTTATCAAATATATACTGGCGGTTTTGCTGGTCGAGATTCAGGAGCAATGCTGCAAGTTGTTTCTCGTCACGGCCCAGGCGTTTGATTATATAGATCATAGTAGGTACACCAAGAAGCAATAATACAATAACGATGAGTCTGCTGTCTCCGAGTGCGGCTACATAACGGTTCTCGGCCTCTTTATTGAGTGCATCTTCATAGGCAAATAAGGGATCACGGAACTCCATATATTTTTGCCACAGCGCAAACCCACGGTCTTCATTTAATATAGCAGTAAATTTCTGCATGCTGTCCTGACGCGCCAACTCGATCATACCGTTCGAAAACATCAGGTAGTCATTAACAGCCGTCTTTATTTCATGCAAGCCTGCTGTGTCATAATGCTGACTATTGAGTTGATTCTTCAGTCCTATAAAGACAGAGTCTTTATATACACAAGCAATGCGGAGAGGTTCAGCAAGTTTCTCACTCTTTGTTAGTCCATAACCGCGTACCGCCAGATCGGCACCGTGAACAATATCGCCAATGATGCGTTCTGTATTCCGCTTTACGTGTTCTGTTCGCTCTCTCAGGGCGTTGTTCTCTACAATAGTATTACTGTTAAGAAACGTCAACACGCAATTGGCGACAAGCAATGCAGTCAATAAGATCAATAATACTTTGATCAGATTTTTCTTCAGATTGATTCGTTGCATCTTTTTAAGGTTAGGATGGTGTATATTGCTTAAATCCGGTTCTGCTATAGATTTATAGAATAGACTGCAAACATCGAGACCCTTGAGGCGAATACAAAAAAATGCCGGGATACAAAAAAGTTGGCGGATATAGTGCAACCTCGTCCGAGACTATTCATGCACCTTTCTGAGATCATTGTTCTGACAACTAAAACGTCTGAAATATTACTTCGCACAATGTGGATGCTTGTGACGAATATTGACGGTATGTCCTTCGTATCCCACAGCATTTGCTTTGTCGCTATACACGGTTGCCGCACATAGGGTATAAATCTTACAGGTTGTTTTAGTTGAAACGGGCTGTTTTACGCAGGAGAGACTTTTGGTAACCTAATCTGCGATCTTTCGAACCCGTCTGCAAGTCTTGGAACACTTTACTTTCCATCCCCAAAAAACATGGGGCTACCTAAAGCTTTACTGATTTATACGATGACGACTTTGTTAGACGCCTACCTGACGCTTCCGGGATGTTTCAAAAAATGTGTAATCGGATTGCTTCTTCTGATCTGCACGGGCAGCAGTTTTATGACGAGCGCGCAGCCTTACGCATTTGATGAGATCTTGTTTGGCGTAGCTTACTACCATGAGTATATGCCGTACGAGCGACTTGAAGAAGATGTTCGCTTAATGAAAGAAGCCGGCATCAACTATGTTCGGTTAGGGGAGTCTACATGGCAGCTATGGGAGCCGCGTGACGGAGAGTTTGAATTTGCCTGGATGGACAGGGTGGTAGATGCCATGCATAAGGCCGGTATAAAAGTAATAATGGGAACACCTACCTATTCTATTCCCGCATGGCTATACCATAAGTACCCGGAGATAACCGCCATGCAGGAGAATGGACAGCGGCTTAAATATGGAATCCGGCAAAATGTAGATCTCACCAATCCTATATACCTATATTATAGCCAACGGGTTATTAAGCGAATCGTAGACCATTATAAAACACATCCTGCCGTTATCGGGTATCAGATTGATAATGAGACACACTCCAAGTGGCCGGATGATCGCGATAACCACGTTAAATATATAGAGTATCTAAAGAAGAAATTTGAGACAGTCGACAAGGTAAATAAAGTATGGGGACTCAACTATTGGGGGCAGGCCATCAACAGCTGGGATGAACTACATCCGGCCAGTGGATTCAATCATCCCGGATACAGGTTGGAGTGGACACGCTATCAGCGCGTAACGGTAACGGAATTTCTTTCGTGGCAGGCGGCTATGGTCAGAAAGTATAAAGGCGCATCTCAATTTGTGATGCACGATTTTGCAGGGGCGCTTCGGAGTGACTTAGATCAGAAAGCTGTTTCCGCTATACTTGACTATGCCGGTGTAAATATATACCACTACGATCAGGATAAGTCGGATGGACTGCGCATCGCCATGCAGGGAGATTTTACACGTTCCTTAAAAAGAAAGAACTACCTGGTGCCGGAAACCAATGCTGCATCGATCGGCTGGAATTCAAGAGAACAGTTTCCTCCTTATGATGGGCAGCTCAGACTAAATTACTACGCGCATATAGGTTCAGGCGCCAACCTGGTTTCATATTGGCATTGGCACTCGCTGCACAATGGTATAGAACAATACTGGCGAGGCATACTTCCTCATGATCTGAAGCCCGGAAGAATATACAAGGAGATAAGCACCATTGGTCATGAGCGTGAAAAGCTAGGTAAGAAGCTGGTCAACATCCGGAAGAATAATAAGGTGGCGATTCTCTTCAGCGAAGATTCAGATATAGCGATCAACCTTCAGCGCTTCGATAACAATTTTAAAGGTACTGAAACCGGACCCTGGGATGCGGATGGTGCGTATCAAAAGATACTTGCCAGGTTTTATAAAGTGCTATACGACCTCCATGTCGAAGTAGATTTCGTTTTTGATAACACAGAAGACCTGAGTCGCTACGAGGTGCTGATTGTACCCTCGCTATATATAGCAAGCGATTCCATGTTGAACAGGCTTAATGCGTATGTTAAAAATGGCGGACATCTTATCGCTACTGTGAAGAGTGGTTTTTGTGACGAATACGCTGCCGTGAGACACCAGACAATGCCTGCAGGTCTTGCTGAAGCTGCTGGCTTTACGTACCAGGAATTTTCAACGTTGCGTTCGCCGGTCCCATTAAAAGATGATCCGTTCCAGGCGAAAGATCAGAACTATACCGAGCAATGGGCTGAGTTTTTACAAACGACTACTGCCAGACCGCTCGCATTTTATGATCATCCTTTTTTCGGAGTATATCCGGCTATAGTAAAGAATAACAGCGGCAAAGGCGCGATGACGTACTTTGGAACTGTACCTTCTGAAAGTATCATAAAAAGTATACTCACATCAGCACTCGGTGAGCGGAATCTTCTTGCAGATGTGGCACTGCCGGATAAAATAAAAGTAAAGCATGGTGTGAGCAACAGTGGAAAGAATCTTCATTTCTACTATAATTTTTCAGCGGTTGAGCAGTCATTCCCTTACCAATATGGAGATGGCGTTAACCTGCTTACCAACCTCCCGATTCAAAAGGGAAAATCTCTGACACTAAAGGCCTGGGATGTCGCGGTTATAGAATCAAAATAGGAGTGGCCTGTGCGGCTGCTCAGTAGATATACCTATATAAATACGAAATAATATACATGCGAATGATTAATACATGCAATAATTATGTTTACGCTAAAGTATATACCTTGATGCTTTTCATTATCGTGAGCGGCATTTCATGTGCAGCCCAAAGCGAGGGTATATATGATCGAAAGCAATTGTTTGACAACGATTGGAAATTCTTCCTCGGTGATACTGCAGCAGCCAGTAAAGCAGACTATAACGATGCAGCCTGGCGTAAACTTGACTTGCCTCACGATTGGAGTATAGAAGGCGAAATTGCTCCTAAAAATCCAACAGCAGGGGGTGGTGGATATTTTCCTGCAGGAAAAGCATGGTACCGAAAGGCTTTCAGCGTTCCGGCAAACTGGAAAGCAAAAAAAGTATCTATATACTTCGAAGGTGTTTACATGAACTCCGAAGTTTTTGTCAATGGAAAATCATTGGGTGTTTATCCCTATGGCTATTCATCCTTCCGTTATGATCTCACTCCTTATATAGCATTCGGTAAAGAAAATGTTATCGCGGTTCAGGTTGATAATTCGCAGCACGTGAACAGTCGCTGGTATAGTGGTTCGGGTATATATCGTCATGTTTGGATGATGGTTACAGACCCGGTGCATGTGGCGCATTGGGGTGTTTCTGTTACCACTCCTCAGGTCACGTCACAGAAAGCAATCGTGCAGGTAAAGACATTGGTAAAGAACGAAACATCTTCTGTTCAGCACGTGGTTGTTAAAACTTCGCTTCTGAATAAGAACTCTAAAACAGCAGGCAGTGGTCAGGTAAAAGTTGAACTCCTGGCGAATAGCGAAAAAGAAGTTATACAAACACTGACGATAGCAAACCCCTTGCTGTGGTCTCCTGAAACTCCGGATCTATACCAGGCACTGGTGCAAGTAAAGGGCAAGAATATAGCTGACGAGACAAAAACCAGCTTTGGTATACGATCTGTAAAATTTACCGCACAAAATGGCTTTCAGCTCAATGGTAAAACTATAAAGTTAAACGGTGGTTGTGTACACCATGACAATGGTTGCCTCGGTGCCGCTGCGTTTGATCGTGCCGAAGAGCGCAAAGTTGAATTACTGAAAGCAGCGGGTTTCAATGCCGTAAGAACATCGCACAACATACCATCCGAAGCATTCCTCGATGCGTGCGACAGGTTAGGTTTATTGGTAATGGATGAATCATTCGACTGCTGGAAAATAGGCAAGAATAAGTTTGACTACGCCCGGTACTTTAACGACTGGTGGAAGCGCGATTTGGAAGCAATGGTTCTGCGTGATCGAAATCATCCATCGATCATTATGTGGAGTATAGGTAATGAGATCCCCGAAAGAGGACGCCCGGATGCTACGAAGACTGCGAAGATGCTGGCAGACGAAGTAAAGAAAATGGATGCATCGCGACCGGTAACATCTGCTATCGTTGAAAATGGTAAGGAATGGGAAAAGTTTGATTCGCTTATGGCTGTGCATGATGTTGCCGGGTATAATTACCATTTGTTCAACGCACCGGCAGACCATGTGCGCGTGCCGTCACGTATTATAGTTCACACCGAGTCATATCCGCGCAATGCTTTTACGAATTGGAAGCTGGTCGAAAATAACAGTTATGTCATAGGCGATTTTGTATGGACTGCTATGGATTATTTAGGCGAGTCTGGTATAGGCCGCTGGTATTATTCAGGCGAAGCTCCGGGACAACACTGGGAAAATGAATTATTTCCGTGGCACGGGGCATACTGTGGTGATATAGATCTGATTGGCCAGCGGAAACCTATATCACATTACCGGAGCATGCTCTATAATAATACCGAGAAACTATATATAGCGGTTCGTGAACCGGAACCCAAGCCGCTCGAAATAAAAGAAACATGGTGGTCGGTTTGGCCAACGTGGGAGAGCTGGAACTGGCCAGGCTTCGAAGGCAAAACGATACAGGTGGAAGTATATTCGAAGTATCCCCAAGTCAGGCTTTACCTGGACAATACGTTGATTGGCGAACGCGCCACGACTCGTGAACAGGAGTATAAAGCTACATTCGATGTGCCATACTCACCCGGTATATTACAAGCAGTTGCAGTGGTGAATGGTAAGGAAGTAGAATCAACCACATTGCAGACTGCAGGCGATGCTGCCACAATCAAGTTAACGGCAGACCGAAAAGAAATAACCGCCGATGGACAAGACTTGTCTTACGTTACAGTAGAGATCACAGACAAGAATGGTATACTTCAACCCACAGCTACCAATCGCCTGCATTTCCAAATTGAAGGCCCTGGTATAATTGCCGGAGTTGATAATGCCGATCTGAAAGACTACGAACTATATATAGGCGACACACGCAAAGCGTGGCATGGACGCGCGTTGGTTGTTGTTCGAAGTACACACAGCACGGGCGATGTCAAGCTCACGGTTACATCACCGGGATTGTCGCAAGCTGTTCTCACTATAAAAACATATATGCCTTAGGAAAAATACGCATGCATCAATCGTCTATAGTCTGTCTGTAATTAATTTTTACTATTAATTAATTTTTTGAAAATACGAATGAATGTGAAAATATTTATACGGGTATACATGCGCGTACTTTTTACCACTATGGTTAAGGTTCTTTTCGCAGCTTTCCTGTTCTTAATTCCACTCATGGAGGGGCGAACTCAAAGTGAAACCTATAAATGGGGTAATGTAGCGCTGGGAGGAGGAGGTTATGTAACCGGTTTCGTAGGCCATAAGACATCCGGAGATGTTTATAGCCGAACCGATGTTGGAGGGGCCTACCGGTGGGACGCAGCAAATTCTAAATGGATTCCTTTGCTCGACTTCTGTTCAGAAGATGAACTAACCTACCAGGGTGTAGAAGCGCTTGCTTTGGATCCGCAAAACCCCAACATGCTATATATATATGCGGGTACTGAATATTTCAATTATGGAAAAACAGCCATACTAAAGTCTTCTGATAAAGGCAATACATTTAAAGTTATTGAAGTAACAGACAAATTTACTGCGCATGGCAATGGTCAGGGGAGAGGAACTGGGGAAAAACTTGCTGTCGATCCGAACAACGGTAACATATTGTTTTGTGGAACCAGGAAACACGGACTATGGAAGAGTACCGATGCCGGTGAAACGTGGACATTGGCCTGGAACGAAGTGACAACCACTGGTGCCAATAACAGTGGAATTGCCTTTGTTCTATTCGATCCGAACAGCGCCTCAGGCGGTGCCTCTCAACATATATATATAGGCATCTCTCGTCTGTGGGGTACAAATCTTTATAGAAGTACGGACGGTGGTAAGACATTCTCGGAGCTGTCTTCAACGCTGCCGAAACAATATATGCCGAATAGAGCAGCTATCGCTGGAAATATGCTATACCTGGCATATGGAGATGGTAACGGGCCTGATGGTTGCAGGAAATGTGAGGAAGCGGGTTACCTCGAGCCCATGAAAAACGGGCAGGTGTTGAAAATTAATACCAGCACATTAGCCGTCACGGATATAACACCAGCCTCTGGAATTGGATACGCCGGAATAACCTTGGATCCAAAAAATTCAAACAGGATTGTTGTTGCCTCATCAAATGCATATCACAACGACCAATTCGGGACTTCCTGGGGAGATTTCATTTACATGACAACCGATGGAGGAAATACGTGGACTAGCATACTAAATCACAACAGTAAATTTGATACCAATGGCCTAGGTTGGATGGCTTATAATTCGGGTATACATTGGGGCGGCTCAATCGAGTTTGATCCATTGATTCCTTCAAAAGTCAGAGTTACATCAGGGAATGGATTGTTTACCTGTGATAATATTGGTGCGGCAACCACCACCTGGAAAGTTGATGTAAAGGGAATGGAAGAGACCGTAGTGCTTGATGCTATAAGTATTCCGGGTGGTAAATTTATATCAGCAGTAGGGGATCAATACGGAGCAGCATATACAGATATATATGCTTACCCGGCCCAAAACCATCATCCCACGGTAGTTACCAATAACGGTATAGCCTATGCTGTATACAATACCAATAAAGTTGTAAGAGCTACCGATAAATTATATTACTCTAATGATCAGGGGACAACCTGGATTGCAACGGCTTCTACTGTTAGTGGTGGTTACGGTAAAGTAGCACTGTCGGGAGACGGAAATACAATACTTCATTGTCCGGAGGGTTCGAGTACGACTTATTACTCATCAGACAACGGAGCAACCTGGGCAAGCACAGGCGTTACGGATGCTGAAAACGCTGCTCCGCAAGCAGACTACATCAACGGTAACAAATTTTATATCTATAGTCGTGGTACAGGACAGCTGCTGGTCAGTACAAATAAAGGTGTAAGTTTTACGGCTTCAGCATCTAATCCTGGTCAATACGGATCCCCTCGGGCAAGGTCAGTTCCCGGCAATGAAGGGCACGTGTGGGTCGCTCTATATGGAGGCGGATTGAAATATACTACGAATAGCGGAGCTTCGTGGACAAAGGTTTCAAAGGTCAGCGATTGTGCGGCTGTAGGATTTGGAAAGGCAGCTCCCGGTAAAACTTATCCGGCGGTATATATATGGGGAACGGTAGGGGGAGTGAGAGGGATGTTCCGCTCCGTTAACCAGGGCGTTGACTGGACAAGAATAAATGACGATGCCCATGAATGGGGTGGAGTCGGAAATGGACATTTTGTAATGGGCGACCTGAATGTATACGGCCGGGTATACATGTGTACGGTAGGACGAGGTCTCATAGCAGGAGAGGCGCCTAAATATACGCTTACTACAAACGCATTACCACCGGCTGGTGGTACGGTGAGCGGTGCAGGAACCTACGTTTCCGGATCGGACGTAACGGTTACGGCTACACCTGCAACAGGGTATATCTTTACCGGCTGGAGTGGAGATGCCACCGGAACAGCTCCTTCGGTTACGGTATCAATGACAAGTAATAAATCTGTAACTGCAAACTTTCAGGCGATCAAATATACCCTTACTACTACGGCAGCACCTGCTGCAAGTGGTACGGTGAGTGGAGCAGGAATATATACAGCAGGCAGCACGGCAACCGTTACAGCGACACCAGCTGCTGGATATACCTTTACGGGTTGGAGTGGTGATGCTACCGGAACGACTGCCACCACTACGGTAACCATGAATGGCGACAAGTCTGTTACTGCAAACTTCGAACTAACGAAATATACTCTTACGGCAACAGCATCACCATCTGCAGGTGGTACAATTACGGGTGCGGGATCATATACTTCGGGAAGTACAGCAACCCTTATAGCAACACCTGCCGCGGGCTATACCTTTACCGGTTGGAGCGGTGATGCAACAGGAAATACATCTTCCGTTACTGTGAAGATGAATGGTAATAAGACCGTAACGGCAACCTTCCAGCAAATTAAGTATACCCTTACAACAACGGCCAATCCTGCAGCAGGCGGTACGGTAACCGGAGGCGGAAGCTACACATCCGGTTCTACGGCAACACTTACGGCTATACCAGCATCCGGGTATACTTTTGCAGGATGGAGTGGTGATGCGACCGGAACGAGTGCCACTACCACGGTAACGATGAATGGTAATAAGTCGGTAACGGCTACTTTCCAGGTAATTCAACCGGGTAAATATACCTTGACAACGATGTCCTCGCCATCGGCAGGCGGTACAGTAACCGGAGGCGGAAGCTATACATCCGGCTCAACGGCAACACTTACAGCAACGCCGGCAGCAGGATATATCTTTACAGGTTGGAGTGGCGATGCTACAGGCACTGCTTCATCCATTACGGTAACGATGGACGGTAATAAAAACGTTACTGCCAATTTCCAGCAGCAAGCCAACACCACGAAATATACTTTAACTATAACAGCATCGCCATCGAATGGTGGTAGTGTAAGTGGTGCGGGTTCGTATGATGCGGGCACCGTGGTAACGCTTACGGCAACACCGGCTGCAGAATATACTTTTACCGGCTGGAGTGGCGACATAGCAGGAACCGATGCTTCCCAAACTGTAACGGTAAACAGCGATATGGTTGTTCAGGCTAACTTCCAGGGTATAGATGCTGTTGCTTTAAAAATTCCCAAACTGTTTTCGCCAGACAGCCACGGTGATATGAGTACCGAAGCATGGAACATTGAAAATGCTTACTTGCTGGATGGCTGCGAAATAGTAATCTACAATCGTCAGGGACAAAAAGTATATTCTTCTACCGGGTATACTACTCCATGGGATGGAACTTCGAACGGGAAGCCTCTTCCGGATGGTGCATATTTCTATGTCATCCGTCACCCTGATAATTCAAAACAGACTGGTAGCGTAACCATTGCCCGACTTCGATGAAATCACTTTTTAGAGTATTAATTTTTGGTATGTTACTCGTAGTAACGTACCCGCTACACGCACAACAAAGCCCCGTGTACAGTCATTATTTTTTGAATCCGTTTTTATACAACCCATCGTTCGTGGCGTCTGACGGATATGCCGAAGTATATCTGAACTATAGAAGTCAGTGGGCAGGTGTTGAAGGTGCACCAACAACCGGAACGCTGAGTGTACATTTGCCGCTGAGCTATAGGGCAGGTGTCGCATTTACAGGTTACCAGGATAAAGCTGGTGTACTAAAGACGACTACGGGCCTGGCAACCTTTGCTTACCAGGTATACCTGGGAAATAATATTCATGACAACCATAAGCTTGCGTTTGGATTGTCTGCCGGTGTAACGAGTTCATCCATTCGCGCTGGCGATGGTTATGCAAACGATCCGGTGGTAGGCTCAACATCATCGTTGGAAGGGCAATTCGGAATGCATTATCAACGCGGTAATTTTAAACTTGCTTTTGCTATACCACGGCTTTTCAACACGCATGTTGCATCCGAAAACAGCTTCAGTAAAGTTGGTATCAGCCAGGTGCGTAATACGATATCATCGGTAGGTTATAGTATATACTTCAGCCACCGACTTGTTTTCGAACCGATGATTATATACCGCACGAACGACAATACAAGCGCCCAGCTGGAAGGTTTAGGTTGTCTGAAAATTAATACTATAGCATGGCTTGGCGCCTCGTACCGCCAGGAGTATGGCGCTGCTGCTTTTGCAGGAACGAACATCAAAGACAAATTGAAAGCAGGATATGCCTACGAATTTGCAGCAGGCAGAAAAACTTCATTGGGTAGTGGCACACACGAGGTACAGTTAATTCTGCGACTCGGGAAGAAGAAGGAACCGCGGGTAAAGACAAAACTTAAAACGATCGATACATCTTCGGATCCTGTTGAAGCTGTTGTGCCCGATTCCGATAAAGATATAGTACATGAACACGAAGATGTCGCACCGGAGAAAGAGGCAGAAACACCAAAGTCAAAAGAGCCTGTCAGAACCGAGCAATCTCAACCTGAGGCTAAACAGTATGAACCTGCACCCGTCATACCTGCTGAAAATATGCAGGCAGATACCGTGAGTAAAGAACCGGTTGTACGATCACTTTCCGGAAAAAGCTTGCGCCCCGGACATTATGTGGTGGTGGGCGTATTCCGTGCTACCGGATATGCAGAGAAATATGCGTTTAAGCTGAGACGTGCAGGTTACCCGGCCGATGTAGCCTACTATCCGGAAAGACGTTACTATATAGTGCATATGAACGATGCGCCTCCTACGAAAGAAGAAGCGCAAAAGCTCTGCAATACGTACAGGCGGATGTCGCGCTACACCTTCCGCGATACATGGATTATCAGTATTGAATAATAACAATTTGTATCTTTAGTAAAGACACCGGATTTTTCCAATGATCCGGTGTTCTGCTGAATATAGCGTTAATTGATTTTTAACTATTCGATGAAGTCGTGAAAGAGAACAGTTTTTTCAGATCCGGTTGGTTCCTGGTAGTGTTGCTGTCAGGTTTGTCAGGCAGTAAAGCAATCGGGCAAGAGCGCTTTATGCATATAGACAGTCACCAGGGGTTGTCTCATAACTTTGTAAGGTCAGTGTATAAAGACGCGACCGGCTTCGTATGGATTGGCACTGAGTCGGGTTTGAATCGCTTCGATGGTTATTCAATCAAGATATACCGTAACGATCCTGCTGATTCGTCATCGCTGCCAAGTGATTATATAAAGCGACTGTTCGCAGCACCGGGAGGAGAGCTTGGCGTTATAACGGGTAACGGAATCTGCTTTTACAATTCTGCGACTGAAACCTTCTCATCCGAATTTGAATTCCTCGATAAAAATGTAAAAGTCAATCCGAATGACGTTCTAAATGTTGTTCGTGACAATGCCCGTAATTACTGGTTGTTGCTGGAAAACAACGGAATGGTATGCTACAATGAGGTTAAGAAGACAACACAATCTGTAAAGCATGTCGATAACGATGATGCGACTATTTGTAGTAACAATGTCACAGCCCTCGCACATCATCCCGATGGAAGTTACTGGATTACACATACAAATGGTGTGCTGGAGAACGCTGTGTTTAAGGACGGAAAATTCACGGTAGTAAAGCGGATGTCTTTTTTGCGGACTCCTTTACTTGAAAATAAATCTTTATTGTCAGAGCTGATGGTTGACCGTGACGGAGATCTTTGGGGATTTATAAACAACCTGGATGAGGGTGTATTCTACTATCAAACAAGTCAAAATAAGATATACCATTTCAAGAAAAATTCTACACCTATAGCGTTGAGTTCCGATCTGATCTCCGGACTCGTTCAGGATGATCAGGGATATATATGGATTTCTTCATCCGGCGCCGGCATTGATATACTTGATAAAAAGAATTTTTCGATACGGAATGTTTCCCAATATTCCGATATGGCCACTACGCTGAGTGCCAATGCAGCTACCACGATGTATAAAGATCCGGACGGTATAATCTGGATTGGTACCTTTAAAAAAGGATTGGATTTCTTTCATAAAAGCATGGAACGGTTTCCGATTTATAACCGACACTCCAAACCGTTTGCTTTACCTTTTGAAGATGTGAATCATTTTATAGAAGACAAGAAAGGAAATTTGTGGCTTGGAACAGACGGAGGAGGATTGATATACCTTGACAGAAGCAGTGGCCGGTTTACAACGTACAAACATAATCCCAAAGATCCGCATAGTCTGAGCAATGATGTTATTGTGAGTTTGTGTTTGGATCACGAAGGCAAGTTGTGGATCGGTACGTTCTTTGGCGGACTAAACTGTTTTGATGGCAGTAAATTTACCCGGTATCAGCACCGTGCGGAAGATCCTTCGAGTCTTTCCGATAAAAGCGTATGGGAAATCTTTGAAGATTCAAAACACCAGCTTTGGATCGGTACCCTGGACGGAGGAGTTAATCTTTTTGACAGGAAGACAAAAACGTTCACGCGTTATTCGCACCCGCAGCAGCAAGCGCTTGTCTCAAGCTATATTTCAACCATAAAAGAAGATTCGAAAGGCAACCTTTGGTTCGGTACATCACTGGGTATAGATGTGCTCATGAGGGATTCCGGAAATATAGTTCATTTCGAGTCGGAGAAGAACAATAAGGCATCGCTGTGCAACAATGTTATCCTGGGGATACTTGAAGATTCGAAGGGGCGTATGTGGATCGGAACCGCGGGAGGACTCAGTGTATGGCAAAGAGAAACCAACCGCTTTATCAACTTTACAGAAAAAGATGGATTGCCTCATAATACAATCATGTCTATGGAAGAAGATGCTGAAGGTAGGATGTGGCTTGGTACTTCCAATGGACTGACCTGCGCTGTTCCAGCAGTATCTGGCGATAGCATTCGACTTCTTTTCACGCATTATTCTGAAGCAGACGGTTTACAAGGTCAGCGGTTCAATGAAAATGCATCTCTCAGACTAACATCCGGAGAACTTGTGTTTGGCGGAGATGGTGGATTCAATATTTTCAAGCCGGCAGATATAGGGCACAGCAAAACTATACCACGGCTTGTGTTCACTGATTTTCAGTTGTTCAATAAAAGTATACGCCCCGGAAGGAACGATGGCGATAACCACTTTTCGTTATCATCCTCTATAACCACCAATCCTTCTATAGTATTGGAAGCAAGCGACAATGTTTTTTCTATAGAGTTTGCTGCACTCAACTTTATACAGCCTTCAAAAATAAAGTATAAATATAAACTTGAAGGATTTAATGAAGACTGGTTGCCTGCCGATGTGAATAATCGGAGAGTAACCTTTACAAACCTCAACGCTGGTCACTATACATTTCGTGTTATAGCTACCAACAATGACGGTGAATGGAGTAAAGAAGGTATTTCACTTCACATTCAGGTACTGCCGCCATTTTGGAAGTCAGGGAAAGCGTATGTGATCTATATGATCCTGCTGTTTGCGGCACTTTATATAACGCGTAGGCTTATACAGCAAGGCGAGCGCATGAAGTTTGCGATCAAACAACAACGGGAAGAAGCGATGCGATCGCGTGAGCTGGACATGATGAAGACTAAATTCTTTACCAATGTGAGTCATGAATTCAGAACTCCGCTTTCACTTATACTGTCTCCGCTGGAGAGTCTGAGTGAACAAGTGCAAGAGCCAGAGCAACGAAAGAATATAAATCTCATTCAGCGAAACACCAAAAGGTTGTTAAATCTTGTGAACCAGCTTCTTGATTTCAGAAAAATGGAAGTGCAGGATATACGCTTTCATCCATCTCAGGGAGATATCATTCAGTTCATTCGTGAAACGGTATATTCATTTGCAGACCTGTCCGAGAAAAAAAATATCAAGCTCACGTTCGAATCAAGTGCGGCCTCACTGGAAGCTATATTTGATCACGATAAAATCGAGAAGATATTATTCAACCTTCTTTCTAACGCCTTCAAGTTTACCATGGGCAATGGGTCCATCGCGGTAATGGTAGATGTTAAAGATTCCTCTGAAAATAGTGTCATAGAAATTGTGGTGAGGGATTCGGGAATCGGAATTTCTCCGGAGAAACATGAACTGATCTTTGAGCGCTTCTTTCAAAATGAATTGCCAAGTTCCATCGTAAACCAGGGCAGTGGTATAGGGCTCGCGATTACAAAAGAGTTTGTGCGTATACATGGTGGTACGATCCGTGTTGAAAGTGAAGTAGGTAAAGGAAGTTCTTTTATCGTGCAGTTGCCGCTGAAGAAAATAGTAAACGCTGTTCATGAAACGGTTAGTGAACCCGTGAACAGTGTTGAGGATAATGAAATAGAAAATGAAGCCATCGCCAAAGCAGGTGGTAAGCCGTTGATCTTGCTGGTAGAAGATAACGAAGATTTTCGTTTCTATTTAAAAGACAACCTGAAAATAGCATACGATGTTATCGAGGCCGAGACAGGGGAGGAAGGATGGAAGAAAACTATTTCGCAATACCCGGATCTGATTGTAACGGATGTGATGATGCCCGACATGAATGGGACAGAGCTCTGCAAGAAAATAAAATCAGATCAGCGCGTAAGCCATATACCCGTAATTCTGCTCACGGCACGCTCCGGTGAAGAACAACGACTGGAAGGATTTGAAGTAGGTGCCGATGATTATATACCCAAGCCCTTCAGCTTTCCGATATTAGAGTCAAGGATCCGTAATCTTATTTCAATCCGAAAAGATCTGCACAGATTGCTCGCGAAGAAAAACGGAATCAAGGCAAGTGAGATCCAGATTACATCCCTCGATGAGCAGTTTGTAGCACGCGTGATCGAGGCAATCGAAAAGAATATAGCGAACAGCGAACTCACGGTGCTGGATTTAAGTCGCGAGCTCGGAGTAAGTCGTGCGCAGTTTTTTAGAAAAGTACAGGAGCTTACCGGTAAAGCTCCGTTGGAGCTTATCCGTTCCATACGCCTGCAGCATGCAGCGCAGCTCCTGGAGAAAAGTCAGCTTTCCGTTTCTGAAGTAGCGTATCGCGTAGGCTTCAACAATCCTAAATATTTTGCACGCCACTTTAAAGAGCAATACCATGTACTGCCATCAGCCTATGCCAGTGGTAAACGAAGAAATTAGCAGATATAGCTTGCATTAGAGAATTGTTACCCTGTTTTCAGATGATTCGCTACGTTCCCGGATAGCGCGTATGCCTATATTTGGTATCTAATCTGCACTACCGTTGAAACGAAAACTGAAACTTCTGCTATTTATTGAACTGATTATGTATATGGTTATTTTTTCTATTGTGGGGTGGCTTATTATACTCCTCCAAATGGAATTGTAAGCCATTTTTCCTGTAGTCTCCCGTTATCATAGACAGCCCTCCCTTTTTGCAATTGTGTTCATGGTAAAATGAAATACACATGTTCGAGACTTTTGGATACCGTGTATAGATTCTTTGCCTACCTGAACAAGACGATTCAATACCCTCTTCAGGCACCGACCGGCCATAACTTTACTGCAAACGATTACTGATGTTGTCTCCCGGAATCGATCCCGCGGGCTTCTCATTTCGATGGATTGAACAGCAGCGTAAGCGTTGAACACCTAACCAAACCAAATTTTCTATGATGAAGAAACTTTACAAACGTTTAGGCATCGCCGTACTAGTTATGTTCATGTGCCTTAACGTTCTGGCACAGCAAACCATAACGGGTATCGTGAAAGATGAATCCGGTTCTGCTATACCGGGGGCCAGTGTGATTATCAAAGGTACATCCATTGGAACAGTAACGGATGCAGACGGAGCATTCAAAATCTCCGGCAGGCCCGATGACATGATTGTCGTGTCCTTTATAGGATATAAACAGCAGGAGATTTTAATAGGACAGCAAACCGTTGTAGATGTAAAACTAGCTGAAGACGTACAAACCCTTGAAGAGGTAGTAGTTTCTATAGGCTACGGTGAAGTACAGAGAAAGGATATGACAGGCGCTATATCTTCTGTTAGAGGTGATGAGCTAAAAAGAACGAATGTCAGTACCATGGAACAGGCGCTGCAAGGTAGAGTGCCCGGGATGGTAGTACAGCAGGTTTCCGGACAACCCGGTGGTGGTGTATCGGTGCAGATTCGTGGTATAACTTCGCTGGGAGGCAGCAATCCACTGTATGTAATCGATGGCGTAAGGATCGGTACTGCCGGTTCCAGTACGGGCGGGATGAACCCATTAGCGGGTATCAATCCTTCAGAAATTGAATCTATCGAAGTATTAAAGGATGCTGCTGCTACAGCAATCTATGGTTCTCAGGCATCTGATGGTGTTATTTTAATCACTACCAAAAGAGGGAAGCTGGGAGCTCCAACCATATCGTATCAGCATTATACCGGGTTTCAACGCTTGATACAGAGACTGCCGGTTCTGGATTTGAGTGAACATGCAACCTTTTTAAATGAAAGGGGAGCAGCTTGGAATTTTGATACCAGACCTGAGTTTCAGAACCCTCAGTATTTAGGAAAAGGAACGGATTGGCAAGACGAGTTATTCAGAACGTCACGTATAAGTGAACATTCAATTTCATTAAGTGGCGGAGATGAAAAGACGACCTACTATTTATCTGGAACATACCATCAAAACGATGGTATTGCTTTCGGATCGAAGTTTAACAGAACGTCTATCCGTTTAAATCTGGATAATAAAACAACCAAGTGGTTAAGAATAGGCACACGCATTCAGTTAGTAAATATTGACTATAAAATCAACGCTATAACATCAGGAGTTATCGGACGGGCGTTGAGCATGACCCCCGATGTTGCTGTGCAGAATTCCGATGGTTCATGGGGTGGCGTAGACAATACGAATCGGGGTTGGGTACCGCCAATAGCAAATCCTTTAGCCCTCGCAGCGATTAATAAAGATGGGTCCAACCGTAAGGAGGTACATCCGAACGCCTATATCGAGATCGACGTTGCAAAGGGCCTGCTCTTGAAAAATGTTATCGGAGGAAGTTTTTCCATTCAAAACCGGGACGTCTTTAACCCGGACTATGTAATCGGTAGCCTTGTTAAAGCAAGGAATGATGGTACTGCTGAGTACAATGATCAGAATCACTCCGAAATGAGTACCTATCTTACCTATAATCATGCATTTGGTGATAAGTATAAACTGACTACCATGGCGGGGCACGAGTGGCAATTGAACAACTCAAGACAACTGAGTGCCTCACGCCTTGATTTTCCTACCAACTCTGTTCAGACTGTTGGAGCAGGAGATCCGGCAACAGCAACGAACAGTGGCAACAAGCAACATAGCGCGATAGAGTCGTATTTCGGCCGTTTGGATCTTGGGATTAATGACCGCTATCTGATCACCGGTAATGCCCGCTATGATGGTAATTCAATGTACGCTAAACAAAATCGTTGGATACTATCGTATTCAGGCGCCGTAGCATGGAAGATAAATAACGAATCTTTTTTTGAAGGTGTAGGAAGCGTTGATGAATTGAAGCTGCGTCTGAGCTCTGGTTTAACTAACCGCGCTGGCGGTAGAGACTATTCTTATGCAAGTACGCTTAATACAGCCTCAACAGGTCTTGGAGGTGTAGCGATGGTGAACGATGAAATTGGAAACCCTGAATTAAAATGGGAGCAGACTTTCTATAATAACATCGGTCTCGATGGAGCTTTTTTCAATTGGCGGATAAATTTCTCAGTTGATTTTTATCATCGCAAGACGAATGATCTTGCCATGCAAATAACATTACCACTCTATTCCGGAACGACTACCGAATCCTGGCCTCCGGGTGCATTAAAAGCTCCCTATGTAAATATAGGTGCTATGGAGAACAAAGGGTTCGACTTCAGAATAAGTTCTGACAACCTCAGAGGTAAAGACTGGACCTGGAGAACAGACCTTACTGTATCGCATAACAAAAATAAAATAACGGCATTAAATGCTAAGGACGCTTCCATTAACACAGCATATTCCAGAACAGTGCCAGGAAGATCGTTGGGAGAATTTTATGGATATATAGTTGAAGGTGTTTTTGCAACTCCAACCGATGTACTGGGCGATGAAGCAAACGGTATTCAGCCACATCCAAGACCGGTGAGAAATGGTGAGCCGCTTCCGTTTGCCAATGCATCGGGTAGTATCTGGTATGGTGATCTTAAATTCAAGGATCTGAATGGAGACGGAATTATTGATGAAAGCGATCAAACCTATCTGGGGTCTCCACTGCCGAAGGTCCAATTGGGATTGAATAACACTTTTAAGTATAAGAATTTTGATTTGAATATATTTTTCACTTCCAACATTGGCAACAAAGTATATAACGTAACGCGCGAGGCACACGAAGATCCACTGTCGAGCACCGCTTATTTTTCAGGTATAAAAGATTATGCAAAGCTGGCGTTGGTTGATCCAAACGGATCGGCTTCTGATGTTAACAATGTATATGTAACGAATGCGGATACCAAGATTCCTGGACTGCGGAATGACAGAACAAATGGAAACCAAAGAGTGTCGGATCGTTATGTTGAAGATGGTTCGTTTGTGAGGCTTAAAAACATTTCTTTAGGGTATGAGTTCTCCGGTAGTCTGACTCAAAAAATGCACCTGAAATCTTTAAGGGTGTATGCAAGCGCCACAAACCTGTTTATACTAAGCAAGTATTCCGGTATGGATCCTGAAATCGGATCATGGAACCCGCTAATGGCAGGTATTGATGATGGCTATTATCCGCAGCCAAGAATAATCACATTTGGTTTAAACTTATCATTATAGAATTCATGAAGACTAAATCTATAATAACCTATATATCACTTGCTACGTCTGTGTTTTTTGCATCGTGCAGTGATTCATTTTTAGATCGTCCTGCACTGTCTGCAGTAACGAGCGAGAACTTTTATAAAACTGCCGGGGATCTTGAGAAAGCAACGGCCTCATTATATAGTGGTAGTATATGGGGAGCATGGACTTCTGATTGCTACTTGCCATTAGGTGAAGTGCTGGGCGGCAACATGATACTGGGATACAACGGACCTGCCGTGGAGTTAAATACATTTTCGCTGAATGGCTATAACTTTAATTTGATTACAGAATGGAGATCGATGTATAATTTGATCGCGCATTCCAATACCATCATCCATGCTATAGAAGATTTGGCGTCAAAGGAAATTGCGGCAGAGGATAAAAATGCTGCATTGGGAGAAGCGAAGTTTATGCGTGCCTATGCTTATTTTAATTTGACGAGGTTATGGGGAGATGTTCCCATTATTGAAAACAGCAAAGATCTTTTTGACAATCCGTTAGTACATAGAAATCATGCTCATGATGTATATCAATTTATTGCTAACGACCTGACATTTGCGCGGAAAAATTTGCCGGCAACGGGGGATAAAGGCCGCGTTACTACATGGTCAGCCCAGGGGTTGTTGTCTAAAGTATATCTGACATGGTCAGGTCTGAATCAGAGCGGTACGCGCAATCAGTCACTCCTTGACAGTGCCAAACTATATGCAGGTAATGTTTGTGAGAATAGCGGTTTAGCATTGATGGAAAACTATGCCGATGTTTTTAAATATCAATTCAATGATAATGCAGAGTCGTTGTTTGCTCTTCAGTGGCCAACAAATGGTGGAGGTTGGTACCAGGGAAATATGCTCCAGCTTTACAGTAACGCACTACAGATAAATGGCGGTGGTGGTTACTATGGTATTGAAACCACATACGATATGTACCTTCAATACCTTGATATTGCCAATGACTCTATTGAAGTGGACTCGCTGAGGCGGAAAGCTACGTTCATGTACAGGAACGACACGTACCCTGAATTAAACACGAATATAAGTTACGTTGAAAACGGTGTTACAAAAACGGGTCTTAAATTCAATGGTAATAGTGGTTTAAAGAAGCATATTATCGGTAACGAGAAAGATCTTAATCTCCCGCTGATGACTAATACTTCTTCTCCGGAGCATACTATATTATTAAGACTTGCAGATATATACCTGGTTTATGTTGAAGCTGTTCTGGGAAATAATGGAACAACCTCCGATGCAAAAGCACTAGGGTATTTTAATGAAATAAGAAAGAGAGCAGGTGTCGCGGAAGTCAGCTCGGTTAGTGAAGCTACATTATTCAAGGAAAGAAGAATAGAGCTGGCAGGTGAAGGCGAGTACTGGTTTGATCTTGTCAGACTTTCATACTACAACCCGGCAAAGGCTTTGGAGCGTGTTAATGGTGAAAACAACCGCGTTAATATCCAGGTTGATGGTACCGGTAAAGTAACCCCGGGAGATTCTTATGGGGTAATTACGCCAGCCACACCCAATACATTTAAGTTGCCGCTGCCCTCTAGTGAGATAACTGCCAATCCATTATTGCTGGAACCTGCAGTGCCTTATTCATTTTAATTAACATGAAGCAATCAACTATGAAAAATATAGTATATATCCGCCGGTGTATTTTGCAGCTCTTGTGCATGGTAATGATTTTAACGTTCATCACAGGTTGCAAAGATGACGATGATATGCGAGTACCTGTCATCAATGAAGTTCGTAATTATGCTCCCACACCAGCCGATACCCTTATCACATCGATAAATGATGGTCAGTGGGTAGTGTTACATGGTAAAAACATGACTTCTGTATCACAAGTATACTTTGGAAGTATACCGGCCACTTTCAATAGTGCTTTTGCAACCGATGAAACACTTGTCGTGCAGGTGCCATCTATTCCGTTTCTGTCGGTGCCCAGAGACAAGCTTAATGTAATTACTGTAGTTAGTAAGGGTGGAACAAGCACGTACGAAATTATAGTCACCGGTGCTCCCATTATTGTTAATGTTCGAAATACGGATGGCGCAATTATCGACAGAGTATTTCCGGAGCAGCAGATCAATATCGTTGGGATTAATCTCAGTAATGCCTCGAGTATAAAATTTCAAGGTATAGATGCTGACATGGCGACTGTGGTGTACACGGATTCAAGTACGATCGTACAAGTGCCCGCAAACTTGTCTGGTGGAGATGCTTCACTCGTTAACACGATCAGCTATACCACAGGAATTGGAACCGGTAATTTTTCGATACGAATCGTAGGCCCGCCTATAATTACAAACGTTTCGCATGAGATGCCGAAGGAAGGTGAAGAAGTATATTTTTACGGATATAATTTTGTCAGCGTTGAAAGTATAACGTTTGCCGGCTTAACGATTTCTTCCTTTGAAGAATCGGAAGATGGCAATTCAGTAAAGTTTGCTGCACCCAAGCTCACGGGTAACGGACCCGTTACGGTTGTTACTCCAGGAGGAACATTCACGACTGCATTCAAGGTAAATGATATAGCCGCTATAAATGCCGGTGGCATAGGCATTTTAGGTAACCTCGAGTGGGGCGATTATTTCGGCTGGCAATGGTGGGGAGGCACGGTAGATCTTCAGAGTTCGGATCCCAATACAACAGGCTGGCCTCCCTATAATGCTGAGTATGGCATTGGAACAGGACAATATATTGTACATAAAAGTGTAGCACTAAAAGCTGGTGAAGGCAGTGATGGTAACTCCATTCGTCTTGGTGAATTTCAATGGGTACCAACCGAAAATCTGAATGACTCAGGCGATAAATGGGCATTCAAATTTGAGATCTATGTTAAAAAGAACTGGAATGGAGGTACGCTTTGTATCCGAACGGATAAAGCTGACTATTTAGCATTGTACGAACCTTGGAAAATATCAGCAAAAGAATCAATCGACTTTACTACTGAAGGATGGCAAACGGTGACAATTCCATTGTCGTCATTCCGCAAGAAGCATGCTACGCTGGGTGATGGTAAAGGTGATCCGATAACAAAAGTTTCAGACTTACTCAACATTGCTACCGGTAAGACCTATCTGACTCTTTACCTGCATAACTACGGCACAAAGACAACCACAAACATTGAAGCTGCTTTCGATAACTTCAGAGTAGTAAAAAGATAACGTTCGGTTTGCCAGTAGCCGTAAGGAAAAACCTGCGGAGTTTCCGCTTTCGTAGAGGAAGTATATCTCCGCAGGTTCTTTTCTCAATTAGGTTATAGGATCTTATTGAAGAATATATATATATACCTGTATTACCTATACGCTGCAGGAATCTGAACAATATATACCGGGTAGAATAATAATTACGAATACGCTAAAGCCCCTTCCAGATAAATAATTCACATTCACAAATTAGACAATCAATGAAGATTACGAGCTTTTTAAAGATCTCAGTAGTACTGATGATGATGATTTTTTTTGCATCCTGTAAAAAAGATGATGTAACACCGGAGCTAAACGTAACACCGCTGGAGATTTCGCTCAACGCAGAGGGGGATACATCGGAGTTCTCGATCGTTACAAATGATAGCTGGACTATTCAAAATGCTGCTGATGCATGGCTGCAGGTAAGCCAGGTAAATGGTAATAGTGGTAGCGCCAGCATTCAAATTATCGCCAGTAAAAATGCTACCGGTAATTCGCGCTCTACAATATTGGTGGTGGACTCGAACAACGGTCAGCGAAGACGCATTAAGGTGTCGCAGGCCCCGACTATATATCCATCCTATAACACTTCGCCGAAAGCACCGGATGCAACAGGCATGAGCAGTAACGCGGTTGAACTTGCAGCTAAAATGAAATTGGGCTGGAATATAGGGAACACCTTTGAAGCTCCTAACAATGAGCAGGGATGGGGCAGTCCTAAAATTACAGAAGACTATATAAAGTTTGTAAAACAAAGCGGCTTCAATGCCATTCGTATTCCGTGTCAATGGAATTGGAGCCATGTGGACAATAAGGCGACTGCGCATATTGATCAGAATTGGATGAACCGCGTGAAAGAAGTGGTAGGCTATTGTGTAAACAATGATATGTACGTGTTGTTGAATATCCATTGGGATGGTGGATGGTTAGAAAAGGGTATAAAAAACATCACCCCGGTAAAGCAAGATTCGATCGATGCTAAGCAAAGAGCATTTTGGGAGCAGATTGCTACTGCTATGCGTGATTTCGATGAGCATTTGATGTTTGCCAGCGCCAACGAACCGGATGCAGGAAATGCTGCGGAAACGAAAGTATTAGCACAGTTTCACCAGACGTTTATTGACGCTGTTCGATCTACCGGAGGAAGAAACAGTTACCGTGTACTTGTTCTTCAGGGACCTGGTACAAACATGGTATTGACCTCTGAACTGATGAGCAAACTTCCGAAAGATCCGACACCCAATCGCCTGATGGTTGAAGTGCATAACTATTCGCCATCACAGTTTTGCTTCCTGAATGAAGATGTAGACTGGGGCAAAATGGCTTACTACTGGGGCAAAGATTATCAGTCGTCCATCGAACCAGACCGTAATTTTTTAGAAAGCTGGGAATGGGGAAATGAAAGTGCACTGATTAACCAATTCAAAATGGTGAAGGAAACATTTGTGGATAAAGGTATTCCTGTGCTGATAGGAGAGTATGGCGCATACCGAAGGAATGGAAGTAAAAACGAACCAAAGGATCTGGTAACACATAATAATTCTGTTGATTACTGGATAACGCTCTCAACTAAGCAGGCAAGACAAAGTGGTATGATTCCATTTTGGTGGGATATAGGAGCTGCGCTGGACAGAACAAATCTTACTGTAAAAGATCAGCGTACGATTGATGCTATTCTCGCTGGTGCCAAATAGATTTTTATAAAGGTTCTGCTATAATTTTTCGGATAGAGAAGCGATAGCAATTTATCATGCCATAGTGAAGTACCTGCAGGTATATATGTATAAATATAACCTGCGGGTTTCTTTCTTCATTTTAATCCAACACAGTGGAGGAGGTTCAGTGCAGTAAACACCTGTGCTATATTTTCACTTCCGGCAGGCTTCTCCAAAACACACTATATATACAGTAATGAAAACGGTCTCAAAAATTTTATTGGCGATACTTACCCTTGGATTTTATTCAATAGCAATTTGCCAGCCTAATCCGGTAAAAACACCTGGTACATTTGAACCTACGTGGCAATCGTTAAAAGAATATAAAACGCCTGAATGGTTTCGCAATGCAAAGTTCGGAATCTGGGCACACTGGGGTCCGCAATGTCAGCCGGAGCAAGGCGATTGGTATGCGCGGTTTATGTATGATGAAGGCAGCGAGCCCTATAAATGGCATGTTGCCAACTACGGCCATCCATCCAAAGCGGGTTTCAAAGAAGTTATCAACGATTGGAAAGCACAAAACTGGGATCCGGAAAAATTAGTCGCACTCTATAAACGTACCGGTGCGCAGTATTTTTTTGCTATGGCAAACCATCATGATAATCTCGATCTGTGGAATAGTAAATATCAATCGTGGAATACGGTAAATGTTGGTCCGAAGAAAGATATAGTAGCAGGTTGGGCACGTGCCGCCAGAAATAACAATCTTCCCTTCGGACTCAGCGTTCATGCGTCACATACATGGACGTGGTTGGAAACATCTCAACGTGCTGATAAGAATGGTCCGCTTGCCGGAGTTCCCTATGATGGTAATATCACCAAAGATCAAGGTAAAGGAACATGGTGGGAAGGACTCGACCCGCAAGAGCTCTATGCTCAAAATCACCCGTTGAGTAAGGGAAGTGAAAATATATACTCATTGTGGAACCAATGGGGTTGGGACAACGGTGCGTCCATTCCTTCTGCGGAATATTGCGATAAATTTTACAACAGAACGATTGATCTGATCGATCAGTTTAATCCGGATCTGCTTTACTTCGATGATACCGTTCTTCCGCTATATCCCGTAAGTGATGTAGGTCTGAAGATTGCAGCATATTACTACAACCGAAGTATAGCGACACACCAGGGTAAACTTGAAGGTGTGCTGTTTGGTAAGGTATTGAATGATGAGCAAAAGAAATGCATGGTGTGGGATGTAGAACGTGGTGCTCCCGAGCAAATTCAACCGCTTGCCTGGCAGACGTGCACCTGTATAGGCGACTGGCATTACAAAAGATCGATCTATGACAATGGTCAGTATAAATCAGCGAAGGATGTAATTCATATGCTGGTAGATATTGTGAGTAAGAATGGAAACTTACTGCTAAATATACCAGTGCGTGGCGATGGATCGATAGACGATAAAGAAGTCGCTATACTGGAAGGTATTGCCGCGTGGATGGAGGTTAATAGCGAAAGTATATTCGATACACGTCCGTGGTATACATTTGGTGAAGGGCCTTCGACAGAAGCGTCTAACCCCGTAAACGCGCAGGGCTTCAACGAAGGAAAAGTAAAGCTCACTGCAAACGACATACGCTTTAATACAAAAGGCGATATACTATATGCCACCGTAATGGGATCTCCGGCAGATAAAATAACCATCAAGTCATTAAGTAAAGGTAAAGCGCATATCAAACACATCGAAATGTTGGGGAGCAAAGAAAGGCTTTCCTGGAAACAGGATTCCGATAGACTGGTCATTGAAAAACCAAATTCCTCTTCCAAT
>CBIHOZ010000092.1:0-27495 GCA_966211525.1 uncultured Chitinophaga sp.
GGTTAGATTGAATACTGCATTGCATAGCGCAGGTGCAACAGGGGGCAAGCCTGTGTCGCCAACACCGGTCGGAGTATTTTCCTAGGGTAAACTATATACTTATATTTCCGGGGCCTCGTTGATGCGAAGTATTCTGTAGTTGTTAAAATTCTGTTGAACCACTTTTCCATGGTGCATCGTGATACCGTCATGAACTGCGGCTGTTAACCCCATCATCACATTACCTTCCGTCTGTGCACGAACATTGTCGGGGTTAACAGTGAAACCGCAGTCTATAACCGAAATAACTTTTTCTATTTTCAACGTATTCTTATGTCGCGCCAACACAATGGCATGAGCGCATATTGATTCTGCGAAAGGAGCGATGGCTATACCAACTGCGCGATCCTTCCCCGTTTCAAGAAGCACTGTCTTTTGCTGAAGAACATCCAGTACATGCAGTGCTTTCTCATTGTTATGCAGCAACAATTTACGAAAGTCAATGGGATCTCTTTTTGCCCGGTGAGAAAGTTCATCGATAAATGATTCATAGCCAAAGATGATGTTGGAGTGATAAACCGCCCGCCACCAGGCAACCGGAATTTCTGTCTTGACATGCACAAATTGGTATTCAGCATGGGGAAACTTATATATACCTTCATCGCTGGCCCAGGGATCCGCTTTGCCATCGGGGAGGCCGCCATTGAATTGTGTCTGATATAGTATAGAAGCACCAATTACTTTATGCTGAAAAGATGAAACGGTACCATCGTCCTGTATACTTGCTGCAAACTGTTGACCTATACCCGGACGGAGTGGTCCTTGCTGTATATCATCTTCGCGTGTCCAGATTACCTTTACCGTTCTTTTGATCTTTCGCGCTATACTCACGGCTTCCAGCACGTAATCATGATATGCTTTACGACCGAACGCGCCACCGACAAACGGTACATTTACTTTGACGTTATCAACAGGTATATGAAGATAATTTGCAACATCACGGGCAGCCCACACCGGGTCTTGAACAGGTGCCCATACCTCACATGCATTTGACTCAACCCTTGCAATGGCACAGGGCGGCTCCATCGGTGCATGTGCCAGGAACGGTGTTTCATAGTAGGATGAAATTTTAGTGGTGGCATTTTGAAAAGTATTTTTAAAGTCACCACGCGTTGCTGATACAGCACCATCGGACAATGACATGCGCTGAACTTCTTGAAAATAGTCGTCTGTGCTGACAGATATATAGTCTTCATCATCCCAGGTAACGGTCAGCAGCTTTTTACCTTGCAGGGCGGCATGAAAGGAATCAGCAACAATGGCGATGCAGTCTGTTCTGCGATGCGGAAGCACACGATCAGCCACAAAAACATCAAGTATACCAGGCACCGCTTTCGTTTTGCTCGCGTCAAAGTTTCGTACTGAACCGAAGATCCGCGGGCTGTGCTCAATACACGCGTACACCATGCCGTCAACTTTCATGTCCAATCCAAAGACGGCCGATCCATTGACTTTCATCGCTATATCCGGACGAGCATTTTTCTTTCCGATCAGGTTAAAATCTTTATATAGCTTGAGCTCAGGATTTTCCGGAGCCGGAAATTTTGCTGCTTCTTCAACCAGTGAACCATAGGGCAGGTTGAGCTTTTCATTTGCAGGATGAAGTACATAACCATTTTTTACGCGGCAGGACAGGGGAGAAACTTTCCATTTTTCGGCAGCTGCACGAACCAGCATTTCACGCGCTGATGCACCAGCTCTGCGCAGTATATCCCACGAGCTCGATATACTGCTGCTCCCTCCCGAAAGTTGATTTCCAAATCGCTTGCTTCCATCAGATTGTTTGATGACTATATTTTTCAGGTCGACACCGAGTTCCTCGGCTATCAGCATGGGAAGTGCCTGATAAGTTCCCTGTCCAATTTCCGGGTGCGTGTTGAAAATTGTTATGGTGTTATCACTTCCAATAATGATGAATGTGTTGAGATTGAACGCTTCGAGCTGAGCGGGCGTAGGGCGAGACATCGCCAACAGCTGCTTGTGGTTTGCAACTGTACACCCAAGCATCATACCGCCTGACGCCAGTGTTTTCAAAAAGTCTCTGCGCTCCATATATAGGGTTTGTGTATCATGCAGACGTTGCTGTTTGCTATAGCTATAATTACGATTTTAGAACATCTGCTGCCGCCTGAAACACTGTCTAATTTTTACAAGCGGGTGGATGAACGACTGTGTGCTATGCTACACGATCCGTGGTAAGAGAAATAAAACTATCAAGTGGTAATTTTTTGATTTTAGTTGCTGATATTGCTATCGCTGGAATACAGTGATAGCAAATGGTAACGGTTTTTGATTTACGCACGTTGGTCATCTTACAACAATGTATGAAACGAATAACACCCATCGGTAAAAACATTTTTCACTTTCTGTTTGTAACTACGCTGATCCTGCAGCAGGAAGCTATTGCTCAAACTAATTTGTCATTACTTTTCGAACAGGCAGGCACGGCCTGGAACGCTAAGCAATACCAACGTTACCTTGAACTAAGTGAAGATATACTGAAACAAACTACGCATCCGGCAATTATGCTTCGCAGTGCTATAGCGTTTGCTTCACAAGGAAATAACAGACAAGCGGAACTGTTGATTGAAAAATTGATCTCGCGAGGACTGACTTATCAGATTGACACGATAGCGATATTGAGACAACAATTTGATAGTCAAAAACTCGAGCAATTAAATACCAGAATGACCGGAAACCTGGTTCGTAAGGATAACAGTGATACGGCATTTGTTATACCAGATCGTCATTTGATTCCGGAGGGAATTGCGTCTGATCGACATGCGAATTTTTATATTGGAAGTTTAGCACAATGGAAAATCCTGAAAAGTAAGCAAGGTACAGTTGAGACATTTATTGAACGGGGCAGTGGTGGAATATGGTCGGTGCTCGGAATTAAAATTTATGACGAGCAAAATGAGTTATGGACATGCGCGGCCTCGGAGGTGGATTCGATAAAAGGTGTCTCAGGTTTGTTTTGTTTTGATACCCGCACCGGAATTCTGAAGAAAAAGTTTACAGTGTTTGAAAAAGATCAGCAACATCTTTTCAATGACCTTGTGATTGACAACGGGGGAACAATCTATTTAACAGACAGTAAAGCTGGTAAGGTGTTCAGGTATGAAAGAACAAAGGACCGGCTGGACGTTCTCCTGGATGGTTTTATATACCCGAACGGAATTGCATTGAACGATCAGCAGGATATACTTTATATTGCTGATGTCAGAGGTATTCACCAGGTCGATCTCCGGAGGAAAACAAAAACTAAATTAGAAGATAATGAGGCTACCTATACGGTCGGTGTTGATGGTTTGTATTTTTACAAAGGAAGTTTGATAGCCATTCAGGATACAGGTTTGCAAGACGATCGGGTGGTGCGATTCTATATACGAAACGGTACCATTACGAAGACTGAAATCCTGCAATCATTCCGGTCCGATTTTGTAATTCCGACAACCGGAACAATTTCTCAAGGCGCGTTCTACTATATCGCAAACAGCACCCTTCGAAATTTAAAACCTGACCTTTCAATTACAGAGACAAAGCAACTCAAAGATCCCGTTGTCTTAAAGATTAAGCTGGAATGATGTCATTTGGAGTACTATATATTGTTTGAACCGTTGCCGTCATTACTTAGATATTCCGTTCAGATTTTTCAAAAGTACTCTTTTTGTTTTGCCTGCAAAGCGAAGCGTGCTGGTATAGATATATACTGAATAAATGAAATCCATAATTTGGACAACGTTGCAGCCGTAAACCGGAAGGTATATTTGTTGCTCTTCCAGTTCCTGCTATTTTATGGCTAAAGTATCGATACTTAAAAATATACATGTAATCATTCATGAAGATCTTCGTCAGGCTTACGTGGTTCCGGTATATACAAAGAACGGAGGTATTTACTTTGAAATGACTCCGGTAACGCATGTTGAATTTTTGCATCGGTTGGAAGATGACCTGGCTGCATTGTGCAACGCCATGGTGGATGCTATAGCTCAAAGTGCTGCTTTGATCTCAACACCGCCTGTTGATGAAATGGCGCGCAGATGGGACGGCGATCATGAATCTGCTTGGATACATGCAGTATATCAGATCGATATTGCCTGGACCGATTCGTTTATTCGAATTGAAGAACGAGAGCCTGTCATGACAGATGCATGGTACTTGCCGGCAATGGAAACAGTGGCAAGCGGAAGATTTTCACTCTCCACAGAAGTGCATGAAATCGCTGAGTATATCTTGACCGAATTTGTTTATACTGACCAGCAAAGTAATTCGGAGAGTGTTTAAGAATTACTGCGGTGTATTTCTGTTTCCATCTCCATTGTTTTTTCAGCTTCTACATAGGGAATTGTAATCGTGGCGATTGTCCCTTTTTCAAAGTGCTTTTCCAGCTTGAACGCATAGTTGTTTTCTCCATAGAGTTCGGAAAGTCGCGACAAAATGTTTTTGATACCGATGCCTGTTCCGGCAGAGTTGTTTCCGCCAAGACCGCCTCCGTCATCACGCACCGATATCGTTAGTATTTCATTGTCACGCCATGCCGACACTTCAATTTTACCGGGTTCACCATAGGGAGCAAAGCCATGCTGTATCGCATTTTCTACCAGCGGTTGGATAATGAATGCAGGCACCAGGCATTCTTCGAGTTCCTGCGGTATATCTACACGAACTTGCAGGCGGTCAGAGAATCGCGTCTGCTGTATATTCAAATACAATGATATAGTGCTGATTTCTTTTTTGAGCGAGACAAGTTGTTGTTCCGATATATCGAGTGTTAACCGAAGAAGTGCACTTAATTCGGAAAGCATTTTACTTGCCTTCTTGTTTTCATTCTTCAGGATGAGAGCAACAATAGCCTGGTGTGTGTTAAACAGAAAGTGTGGTTGAATCTGCATCTTCAACGCCTTCAATTGTGCAGATACCAGTTCCGATTTCAACTGCGTGCGATGTTTTTCACTTAAGCTTTGCTTATAGAAATAGTCCAATGCAGAAGTAACAGCAACGATCAGGAAGTAAACCAGAATGCGCACGTGAAATGTATAGAAGAGGTAAGTCTGCATCATTCGTTCGGCCGAAGCTAAATTCAAAAGCCATGACCCCACGATCATGAGAAGCGCGGCTTCGATCAGCTCAATAACAACGGCCATGCAAATACCAATCAGGAAGTGGACTGTTATACTTTTGGCCAGTTTGTTCTTCTGGATGGGATATCGCAAGGTGAGCCGGATAATAAAAGGCGTCATTACTCCCCAGATCAACCAGACGAATATATACAGAGACGAGCTTAGCCAACTCATTTCAAGACCACTGAACACGTGCGCCAGGAAGTCTTGCAGATAAGTAATGAGTGCAATGACAGACCAGAAGATCCAGTTATACTTGCGAAACTGTTTCCATTCGGTGGCACCTGAGTATAACAGGCTCTCTTGCCTGTTTCCGATGTCAAGGGGCATTGTTTAGTCTATTTTATTTTTAATGAATTTCGATACCACTCGGAAAGAAATTTTACTTTAAAGGTAATTAAATATATAATGCACTCCATACGTGGCAAAAAAGCCACTGAGCTGACCAGGCTATCGTGAATGAGGCAGATGCTTGAATTAACCGGGAATCGTTACTTTTAAAGCTTCTCTGTTCGCAAACATTTTAGAGATATAGTACGAATTGTAAAAAATAGACATATAGTTATCTGATGAACAACCTGACTGTTTTACTTGCTGATGATGAGCCGCTGGTGCGGGATATGTTGAAGACCTATTTGGCGGAGCTGCCCTGGGTGCAGATAGAAGGAGAGTGTCGCAATGGAAAGGAAGTTGTAAAGGCATTAAAAAACGGAAGTCCGGATGTCTTGCTATTGGATATACATATGCCGGAGTTAAACGGACTCGATGCGTTAAAAGAAGTGTCGCCTGATTCGCGCCCGCTTGTGATTTTTATTACCGCGTATGACGAGTATGCATTGAAAGCCTTTCAGATGCATGCCATTGATTATCTGTTGAAGCCGGTTGAAGCGGAGCAGTTGTTCGCAGCATTGGAGAAAGCTCGCCGGTATAAAATAGGTTCGCAGGAACAGGTAAATCTGCAGGCCATTGAAAAGTTGTTTAATACACTAAGTCAAAAAGCAACATTTGAAAAGGACAGTGCTGCAAAATTTCTGAAACGTATTTTAGTAAAGGAGAATAAGAAGTATCATTTTGTTACGGTGGAAGAGGTGGTATATTTTGAAGGCGCTGGTGACAGTGTTCTATTGCATAAAGAAAAAACTAAACACTTTATCAACGAAAGTCTCACAAGTCTCGAGGCCAAGCTCGATCCGAATCACTTCATTCGCATTCATCGGTCCACGATTGTGAATGTAAATTTTATACAATCCCTGCAACCGTATTTTAACAGTGAGTTTCATATCACAATGAAGAACGGTGTAGAAGTTAAACTAAGCCGACACTATAAAGACCGGCTGAAAGCTTTTATCGGAAAAGGCGATCTTCTTTAACAAGCGAAATATATTCTGAAGGCTCGATATAGTGCTGCACCTATATCTATATCTTAGGACACTACGTTCAGTATAAATTGGACACTACGGTAGTATAAATCACCCAACGATCTTTTCCTGCGCTGTTCTTCTCTGAACAGAATACCATAGCTGCGCGATTTACACGCATGATTTCAATTTTAAACTTTGACCTCATTAAGATATACCCTAAACAATATGAGGAAAGTTTTACTATTGATTCTTCTAGGGCTCGCAGTTCTCCCGGCGGGAGAAGCGATGGCCCAAACGCTGCAAGTCAGCGGTCGTGTGCTCGCTGAAGATGGTGCTGGCATACCTGGTGTGAACGTTGTAACGAAAGGAACAACATCCGGTACGGTAACAGACGCGGATGGACGTTACTCTCTTTCGGTAGAACCGGATGCTGTCCTGGTGTTTTCATTTATCGGTTATGCAACTACTGAGCAAGCCGTTAACAACCAGACAACGATTGACGTGAGACTTCAACAAGACGTTACACAATTGAATGAAGTTGTTGTAACGGCTCTTGGTATTGAGCGATCGCGAAATGAACTCGCGTACTCCGCGCAAAAAGTTACCGGTGACCAGGTCGCACAAACCCGAGGTGTAAATTTTGTAAATGCGCTGGCAGGTAAAGTTGCCGGACTAGACATTAAGAGCAGCAACACCATGGGCGGTTCTACGAACGTTGTGATTCGCGGTTACAAGTCTATCACCGGAAACAACCAGGCCTTGTTTGTCATTGATGGTGTACCGGTGTCCAATGCAAACACGAATACCGCTATACAACGTGGTGGTGGAACTGGTGTTGATTATGGTAATGCTGCGGCTGATATAAATCCAGATAACATTGCATCGATCGATGTACTAAAGGGAGCTGCAGCCACTGCGTTGTATGGCTCGCGCGCTGCCAATGGTGTTGTGATGATCACTACGAAGAAAGGTAAGAAAAACAATTTTGATGTTACGGTGAACAGTGGAATTACCTGGGGTAAAATTGACAAGAGTACATTCGCGCGTTATCAAAAAGAATATGGAGCGGGATATAGTCAGGACTTTTCTTCAAAGCCTTTGAACCTCGATGATGGTGAAAGACCAACTGTCGTTTTTGGTGATGACGCTTCATATGGTCCGAAGTTTGACGGTTCGCTGGTATATCAATGGGATGCGCTCGATAAGTTCGGTCCGAACTACAGAAAGGCAACACCCTGGCGCGCTGCTAAAAATGACCCGAGCACGTTTTATGAGACAGCTGTCAGCTCCAATCAAAGTATATTGGTGAGTGCCGGTGGTGAAAAGGTAACGTTTAAGTTTGGCTATAATCGCAGTGATGAGAAAGGTGTGTTACCCAACAGTACACTCGATAAAGATCTGGTAAACTTCTCTACGTCTTACGACATCACGCCTAAACTTACTATAGCAGCGTCAGCCAATTACTCGCGCATCGTTGGTATAGGTAGATTCGGAACGGGTTACAATGGTAAGAACCCCAATCAAAATTTCCGTCAGTGGGCACAGGTAAATGTTGATATGAAAGAGCAACGTGCTGCGTATTTCCGAAATCGCCAGAACATTACCTGGAACTGGAACGCAGCCGGAACAGGTCCGCTTTATTCTGACAATCCATACTTCTCGCGATACGAAAATTTTTCCAACGATGGACGCGATCACTTCTTTGGTTATGCAACGCTTAGTTATAAGGCAACCGAGTGGCTGAGTTTATTAGGCCGGGTAGCATTTGATAATACGGCCGATCTTCAGGAGGAGCGATTAGCGGTGACGAGTTCCGGAACTCCGTATTATTCGCGCTATAACAGAAACTATAATGAAGCAAACTTCGACTTCATTGCCAACTTCGACAAGAAGCTGAGTGAAGTGATCGATCTGAAAGGTCTCATCGGCGCTAACATCAGAAGAACGAGACTTAATGCCGTGCGAGGCACAACGAATGGTGGCCTGGTAGTACCGGGCCTATATTCATTGTCCAACTCCGTAAATCCGATTGCTTACTCTGATTCGAGGCTGGCAACCAATGCAAACCCGTATCCTTCCTTTGAAGAATTCGAGCGTGTAGGTGTCGATGGTATATTTGCGCAAGCTACAGTCGGAATTAAAGAACTTGTATACATTGAGCTCGCAGCACGTCAGGATAAATCGACAACGCTTCCGATGGGAGACAACAGTTACTTCTATCCATCGGCTGGTGCTAACTTTGTGTTTTCAAATATATATAAGCCGTCATGGTTGTCTCATGGTAAATTCCGTGTGAACTATGCTGAAGTCGGAAATGACGCCACCGCGTTAAGTATAAATTCAGTATATGATAAGCCGGCAGGTTTAGGATCTGTACCGTTGTTTTCATTACCGAGCACGAAGAACAACCAGGGCCTGAAGTCAGAGCGAACCAAGAGTATAGAAGCTGGTCTGGAAGTAGAGTTCCTGGATGAGAGAATCGGTTTCGACTTCACATACTATAGAGCAAGTTCATTCGATCAGATCCTTCCCGTGAACGTTACCCCGGCAACCGGATACACCGCGCTGTGGGTTAACTCCGGAGAAGTGCAGAACAAGGGAATCGAAATCTCGGCTTTTGGAACACCTGTAAGAACACAAGATTTCTCATGGACAGTCAATGTAAACTTTACCCGTAACCGAAACGAAGTGGTAAGTCTCTATGGCGAAGGCGAGAATGAAGTCAGCAACTTTGTGATCACTCCGCTTCAGGGCGGTGTATCGCTCAACGCAGCAAAAGGACAACCTTTCGGTGCTATTCGCGGAACTGATTTTATCTATACCAATGGGCAGCGTACCGTGAATGAAGACGGTTACTATTCGCGCACGTCCCGATCAGATATAGTTATAGGAAATCCTAATCCGGATTGGACCGGTGGCGTGAGCAACACCCTGCGCTATAAAGATGTGGCACTGAATTTCCTGGTGGACATTCGCCACGGCGGAGATATATTCTCGCTTGATCAATGGTATGGTGAAGCAACCGGTCTGTATCAAAACAGTGCAGGTCTTAATGCACGCGGTGTTGAATCACGCCTGCCCGTAGCGCAAGGTGGCGGTATACTGCTTAGCGGTGTTCAGGCTGACGGTACACCGAATACAATCTACGGAGAGAACCTCGATGGCTATGGACAAACACCATTCGGCTATGTAGCCAACGGTGAAGCAGGTGCACCACACAAATGGTATGTATATGACGGCAGCTATATCAAGCTGCGGGAAGTGGCCCTCACGTATTCCTTACCTCAGACCTTTCTGTCTAAAATCGCCCCGTTTAAAAGCGTAGATATATCCATCATCGGACGGAATTTATGGATCATCAAAAAGAACATGGAGTACTCCGATCCGGAAGAAGGCCTCAGCTCTGGTAATGCTGCACAAGGATATCAGAGTGGTGCTTACCCGATGGTAAGAAACTATGGTTTCAATGTTAAACTAAGCTTCTAAAAATCACGCTATGAAAAAGGTTATATATTTTATTTTTACCATCGTGCTGTTAACAGCTTGCGTGGACAACCTGGATGATTACAATGTGGATCAAAAGCGCGCATCCACAGCACCGCCCAAGACACTGTTTACGGCTTCTGTGAAAGCGTTGACAGACTGGATTACAACACCAAGTGTAAACTTCAACAACTTCCGGCTCTTCGTGCAGTATTGGACAACCACTACATATCTGAACGAGCCTCGCTATAACATGATCGCGCGTACGTATTCACAAAACATTTGGACAGTACTATACCGCGATGTTCTGTCTGATCTGAAAGAGGCGAAAAGACTGATCGAGGAAGATGAACTGTTAGATGCCACCCAAAAAAATAATCAGCTTGCTCAGATTGGCATCATCGAAGTATATACCTGGCATATACTGGTCACTACATTTGGAAACGTGCCATACTCGGAAGCGTTGGATTTCAACAAGCCATTGCCCAAGTATGATGATGCAGCAACAATCTATGCAGATCTGTTGAAGCGTTTAGATGCATCGCTCCAATTGTTAACACCCGGAACCAGCTCAGGCTTTGGTGCGAATGATATATTTTATGGCGGCAACGCTGATAAGTGGATCAAGTTTGGTAATTCCATTAAACTGAAAATGGGTATGCTGCTCATCGATGTAGATCCGGCAAAAGCAGAAGCTATAGTAGAACAAGCTGCACCCTTTGTTGTAACGACAAACGAGGACAATGCTATCTTTAAATATGTAGCCTCACCGAACAACAATCCGATTTCGGCCAACGTTAATCCGCTGTTTACAAGCCGCGAAGATTTTATTGTTGCCAGCACGATCGTTGATGTGATGAATACGCTGGAAGATCCACGCAGACCCTTTTATTTTACCACCGTTGATGGCGAATATATAGGTGGTAAATATGGTTTCCCGAATGCTTACGCAAACTATTCGCACGCCAGTGATAAAATCACAGCACCAACGTTCGAGGCTATATTTCTGGATGCAGCTGAAATCCAGTTCCTGCTCGCTGAGGCAGTTGAGCGTGGCTTCTCAGTAGGAGGTACAGCAGAAGAACACTATAATGCCGGCATCACGAACTCCATTACCTATTGGGGTGGCAGCATGGCTGATGCACAAATATACCTGGCACAGGATGACGTTTCGTATTTGACAGCCGAAGGAGACTATATTGAAAAGATTGGTTTGCAAAAATGGCTGGCGCTTAATAACCGCGGTTGGGAGTCATGGGTTGAGTGGCGAAGAATTGATAAGCCAACACTCATTCCTCCATCCGGAGAGGGCATCGTAAATCCATTGAAGATTCCGGTCCGAATGATTTATCCGGTGAGTGAGCAGACGCAGAACGGGGCGCAACGAGCCGCTGCTGCCAGCGCCATCGGTGGCGATGAGCCCAACACCAAATTGTTCTGGGACAAGAAGTAAACGAAGCATTTTACAGGAAAGAAAGGAGGGACTATATAGTTACCTCCTTTCGTTTTTTACTGCAGATTCCTCAAAAACAGGACTCTCATCTCACCGGTAAAACCTAACGGATTGCAGGTATAAACCATCCCTCTGGGCGTATTTGCTATTCGCCTGAGTCCTTTTGCCGTAATATTTCGATGAAAATAACTTTCACGATTTATGAAGGCATTCAAGAAGAGGATATCCATCATCGCACTCGACAAAAAGTTGCTGGCCTTTATCTCATCGCTGGTCGAGTATTCTGACAAGTATAATTTATGCGGTGCCTACGATGACTATGACCGCGCAGCAAAATGTGTCCCCGATGACTATCCGGATATTGTTATTCTCAATATTTCTTTTCCGGAAGTAAAAGCGATTGAAACGATAACCCGGATAAAAAAGATATTTCCGCAGACCGATATACTTGTCATTTCACAGTACACGGAAGTGGAAGTTGCTATTACTGCATTGAGCGCAGGTGCGAACGGCTATTTATTACCCGACTCACTCAACGATCTTCAGAAGCATCTGGCAGACATCACCTCCGGTGGTTCTCCGCTTGACGGACATATAGCGCGTAAGATTATCGAGACTCTCCAGGTGTCCCGTGTTTCCCCTATATCTGAACGTGAAACCCAGGTGTTGAAATTAATGATGAAGGGTAACACGTATAGTCAGATCGCAGCGATGCTGAACATCAGTTCTGAAACCTCCAAAACACACATCAAGAATATATACAAGAAACTCAATGTGAATTCCCGTGCAGAAGCAGTAAAAAAAGCGTTGGAAGATAAGCTTGTATCATCAAGTGCTTTCACCATGGCAGTACAATAGTAATTATTACAGAAGCAGGTATATATATATATGAAACCGTATATAGTCGAAGAGACGCTGAATGAGAATTTGTCGGGAAGCGCAGTGCAGCAGAAGGAAGTAAATATTCCGGAAGAACTGCAGGACACCATACAGAGCTTGTTCGTTCAGTCGTTGCATCAACACCCTAAACACGTTTTGCCTTCACTGGCATGTACATTCATTATTGCGCTCGAGAGAAATGTTCAGGTTGAAGTTTCTGATCCGCATTTCAAGAAAATAGTAACATTTGATAACGGCTGTTTCATTGGTCCACACGACCGCACATTTTTTCTGCGGAGTTCAAGGCCTTCCAGGTTCATGATCGTGGTGTTCTATCCTGGTCAGTTTTTTTCACTGTTTCGGGTTCCCTGTTCACA
Source organism: uncultured Chitinophaga sp. (assembly GCA_966211525.1). Classification (GTDB taxonomy): domain Bacteria; phylum Bacteroidota; class Bacteroidia; order Cytophagales; family Cyclobacteriaceae; genus Ohtaekwangia. The sequence continues at coordinate 12,716 of CBIHOZ010000092.1, forward strand.
GCTTCAGAATTCCATCATGCATTTAAGTAATGCGAGTTCGAAGGAGATTGTCGTGATTCTTGATCATGTGCTGAATACAGCATGTCCCAATCGGCAGATAACGCTGGTGAGTGAATTTTTAGAACAGACCAAACGGGAAGCGGATAAACAAAAGGAAATATACTTTGAAATGTTCGATACATTATTTCAGAGTATGCTTTACACGGAAGACGAAACAAGGGTAAAAGATCTTTGCCATACGTTACAGGTAAATCAAAAAAGAGCGGAACGTGTCTTTCAGCGATACGTTGGCTTTAACCCCAAGTCGTTTTTACGCCTGAAGCGATATATGCATGCGCTATATACCCTTTGTTACAAGGGCGAAGAGTTAGACTGCAAAGATATCGCGAGGCTTTGTGGCTATCATGACTTGCCCCACATGATCAACGAATTCAAAAATCTGTCCGGATATACACCTGCATCCATTGACAGGAACTTTCTTCACCGAAACGTGCTGTATGTGGAAAACGTGTGGTACAATTCCTATAGTCTCAAATTGTCGATGACGGGTAAATCCGTGATGGCGTGAGTTATTGCGCCAGGTCCTGTATCGTTCAATCAAACCTTATAAGTATAATATATAGATATAGCTTAAAGTAATTAAAGACCCTCTCTAATAAATATAGCATCAAACAAAAAAAACAAAAAAGCTGGTTATGAAAATGAAGAGAAAGTTTTACCTCGGATTATTGTTGGTATTCATGGTAGTTGCAAATGCGTTTTCACAAACGCTTATTGCGCCTGCCGGAAAAAAAATTATGAAGTCGGATGACGGAGGAAAAACATGGTCGATGGTTTGGGACGCAGGGATGGACTCAAGAATTCCGGGCGCATTTGTAACATCCGTTGCGCAGGGAAACGGATTGATTGTTGTTGTCGGAAGCACGCTTGTAGTATCGGCAGATAAAGGACAATCATGGAAAGAGGTATCACTCGTGGGTCATACCGGAAGCAATAATGTCCTCGAAAAATACCTCTCACATGTCGCGTTCGGAGACGGTGTATTTATACTGGCGTTTCCATTACGGATATTATACTCAACCGATGCCATCAATTGGTCCTATATCCGCAAAGATCAGCCTGCAAACTTGAGTGGTGGCGAAACGGCTTCCGGTACATCGGGCGGTGAAGAGAAGAAGGGCGGGAAGGGACTCAGTAAACTGAAAGGTCTTGCATCCGGTAGCAGCTCCTCCAGTTCATCATCTTCCGGTTCGAAGACAGCCACATCGCAGGCAAATCCAAAAGGACTTGACGAAGGCGTTGACTTCTTGAAATCGCCTGCGAAGGTGACGTTTGTGAACGGAACCTTTTTCCTGACAGGAGGAAATCGCAGTATGGAAATGGCGGCTATCAGGAAAGAAGGCAATGAACTGAAAGTGATAAAAGTATATGACCTCTATGCAGACTATGGCAATGCAGCTACATTACCGATTGGAGGTCTTGGTAATATAGCTACCGATGGTAAGTCGCTTGTTGTAGTAGCGCAGGGATCGAGTAAGAGTGGATATTCGCTCGATAATGGAGCTACCTGGAAATTCATGAGAAACCCCGCAGAAAAGCAATCGCAGTCTGTTGCCTTCGGTAATGGAATGTATGTAGCGGTTAATGGTTTCAGCGATGTGTTCTATACTTCAGATATTACAAAAGGCTGGACAGGACAATCACAGTTTTATTCTATGGCTAAAAATGCAAACCGGATTTTGTTTGACGGCAAGAAGTTTATTGTTGTGTGTCACAATCTGGAAGTATATACATCTGCCGATGCCAAAACATGGACAGCACTCACAGACGGCCCTCAGGTTGGTGATAACCTCTATGATATTGTAATGGTGAAATAACTGCCGCGCTTCGGCGATGTATATATAGTGCGATACGGAGTATTTGTTTTGGACACTGTCAGGTTGCTGGCAGTGTTTTCTTTTTTGGTAAAGATATATACTGTGCTATTGTCTAAGATTTCCAAGTTGTAGGGATTAGACAATGTATCTTTACATATCCTATATATACCGGTTTTATTTTTATCAGTCTCAAATCAATGAAGTTGGAGGTTGATACGTATGCTGGATATTAAGAAAGGAAGGACGAGGGAATATTATCACGCAACGGTTAGTGTTGTGAAGCAAATGATTCATTCAAATCTCAGTGACGAATTAACAGTAGATATACTCGCGGACTACGCGTGTGTTTCGTATCATCATCTTCGCGATATATTCCTGGTCATCGAAGGCAGGCCTGTTGCATCATACATCAATACATTACGCGTGGAGCGTGCTGCCGATCTTTTACGAACCACCGATTACTGCCTCGACAAAGTAGCGATGAGCGTTGGCTACATCAATAAGTCTACGCTGTCGAAAGCATTTAAAAAGAAGTATGGTGTTAGCCCCGGGCGTTTTCGAAACATGCAGCAGAACATTGTCCGAGGGCAGGAGTGAAGATTGATTACGCGACATTGACATCGGGTTTGAAAAAAGTAAAGCCTTTTACCAAGTTGATAAAAGGCTTTCGTGTTGATGTGCAGTTATGCTGACTGTGGATACTACGCGCCACCGAGTACATCCAGTACGATCTTCCATTCGCCTCCTTCACGTTTCCATACCTTCATGAAATAGTGGTGAATGTTTTTATCGGCTCCGTTTTCCCGGATGGTTGAACTTGCCGTGCCATAGGTATAGCCAAGATCGTTCGATGAAGACATACCTACACCAGTTGTAGTAAATATATACCTGACATCCTTTTCAACTTGATACGTTTCTACATTTATATAGGGAAATTGGTTTTCACGCAATAACCTTGCGTCCTTTGCATAGTAGGCAGCAAGCACAGAGCAGTTTGCACTATTAAGCCGGTTATCATATTGGCGGGCGTGTTGATAGAGATCTTTTTTTGCATCATCTCCGGTTTTAAACGTAGCTTTTGATGGAGGGGCGGAGATGGACAATGAAGGTATATTCTCTTCTGCTTTTGGAAGAGAAACACCAATGTCGGCCGCCATCTTCCAGGAGCCGTCTGCCATCTTTTCCCACACAGTAGCATAATATCCGAAGTACTGTGGTTTGTCGGATTTAGTAGCAGCATATTCCCAGGGGCCTGTGGAGAATCCCAGGTTGCCGTCATTGGACACACCGGCAAATACCGGCCACCAAAATAACAGGGCGTTGTTCTCTTTTTTTTCTTCCCACGACTTTCTGCCCTTCACGGGTTTTGATTGATCGAACATCACCGAACTGTCTGAGAGATATTGCAGGAAAGCTTTTTTTGTTGTTTGTTCTTTAGACATCCGGGCAAATGAATTTTCAGCGTCAAGCATCGCCTTAACTTTTGCCTGGTGATCCTGGCCCTGCGCGCAGTATAGTACGGCAGAAGCTGCTACTGATAGAATTAATTTTTTCATAGTAAATATATAGTTGGCTCTTAATGGAAGTATTTAATGGATTTAATTTAAACAGAACGAATGCAAGTCGGTCTGTAATTGTATCTTGCTCCATCCGAAGTTAACGTGGTGGAAGTATTGAGGCTTTTGGGCAAACCGCCTATACGCCAACACAATTTGCAGGTAGGTATAATGATCTTTACTTCGCTTGAAGCTTGAAATGGACTGCCACGTAATTCTCAAAATAAAGGAGTCGCTATCATTGTCATCATAAACCAAATCAAAAGCAAGACAATCGGCATTGCTGTTTAGAAGTTTACTTAAGCGCTCGAACTTTATCAGAAATTGCAGCTTGACATCATGCGGTATTTGATAACGCGTATACTCGGTGATCATAGGGTAATTTTTGATTCTACTAATTTGATCAAACAGAATATTTCGGACAGTAAAAATCCACTGAGGTGAATACTTTCACCGCTCAGGCGTTTTGAAATTAGAGTAGCCGCATATATAGCGTACTGGGAAATCGTAACATCTCTTCACAAAAAAGCCCAGGAAAACACGTTCCCCGGGCCGACACTTTACCAGTGTTATCCCACTAGTACTTTGAGCATTCAATAGGTGTATCGGTAACTATAATTTCCAATGCGGGTGGACCGTATGCTGCTTTTGAGAAGGAGTAATTTTCTTTTACTTCTACGATCGAGTAGAAACAGTCCGTGCCTTTCTTATACGTTACGATAGCGTGTACCCGGCGGAACCGATCGAGGTCTGTTGTCTCACCAACCTCAGTCCAATTGTTGTTCTCGAAATAGCACTGCTTGACTGTCCAACCTTGCTTTTTCGCTTGAGACAGTACGAGATTCTTGATATTGCTATCAGCAAATTTACCTTTAGCCGGAAGTGTATTGTCAGAAGCATCTCCCTTTTCAAGCCGGTCTTTGAGTGCTGCCCACATTTGCTTGTATTTTACAACGCCATCTTCAACATTACACCTGATGGGAGCTACTGCAACGGCATCCAGCCAGTCTATAAAAGACGGTGCACCTTTGTTTGGTTCACCTACCATCAACCTGATTTCATTGTCCCAAATCCCCGGACTTCCGCTACCGACTGTTTCAAGAAAGATTCTGGTGGTGCTGTTTTTTACAAAGCCGGTAAGACAAATACTAAACTCACTCGCGTTTAATACACTTTCATCCATCAATGAGTATACTAACTCATCAGGTTTACATCCTGAAAAACACAACAGTGTAGTCTGGTATTCCTGTTCACTGTTTTGAGGTCCGACAGCAAGACGCATAAGCGCGCGCTTCGTTACGCTGCCATCAGGATTGTTTGTTCTGGCAACTGCGACATAGTGGGAGATTGGACCTGGAAAACGAACATGTAGCCATAGCGGATCACCATCTTTAACCTCGCTGATCTTGTTCTTATCAGCCTCGCTAAATGTACTATATTTCTCTTTTGTTAGTGCGACATAGACGCGGTTGTCTGCATACTCTTCTTCCATGGGTAAGATTGTTTTAGTGCGTGAATGTTGATTGGCGAATGCAAAGACTTCTTGTGATCGCGCCTGTGTAATTGTCAGAAGGCTTACGATGACGGCGCATAAAAATTTCATATCTGATTGCTTTGCAGCAAACATACGCGACCGTAACAATCTGAGTGTTTACCAAATTATGGTAAAATGGACGGGAGTTACCAGGATGATTTACTATATCAAGCTCGTGTCTTTGCTCGATCGATGGTATATATACCACATTCACCTAAAAGACGCAGTGCTTGATTAAAAAAAGTATGTTAAAAATAATGTCCTGGTAAATTACCAATCTCCATAATTCAGACAACGCTCACAAGACACGTTCCAGGTATATTTGAGGCACAAAAAAGCAAAGAGTCTCATGTGCTCGGATATAGGTATAGATGTTTAATGAGTTCTTTTTTTATAATTCTGAAAGTATATAAAAGATGAAAAGGGTAATTTTTGCAATCATGTCTTTAGTGTTTATGAATTTAACAGCCTCTGGTCAGACAAGTCTTAAAATAGTTTCGCTAAAGCGGAAATTTTCGGGAAATGGTGAGTGGACAATAGCTACGAGCAAAGGCAGCCTCTCGCTCAAAAGTATATTCACAAATGGCAGCGAGTGGAAAGTTACCGGATTGGGTAAAACAGAATACGTTATCAAACAAACCTCAGAAGGCGACCCGTCTGAATGGAGAATTACAGATGGAACAAATGAGGTGTTCTTTACATTGTCATTTTCGAAAAACTTCAATGAATGGCGAACAGGTGAGGAGAGTAAATTCGTGTATGTTAAAACCGTGTTCAACAATGACTACACTGAATGGAAAGCGGAAGGAAATACCGGAGAGCTGACAATAAAAAGACGGTTCACGGATGGTTCAGAATGGACTATAGATGATAAATTATTGAATGAGTCAGACATGACGAAGCTTACTATCGTATTTATTCCGGTTGCTATGTTGCTGCGATAACATGTCCTAAAAGACCAACGCTGTACAGGCCGGCTTTTTCAGTTGGCTTTTTTTGAAATTTTTGAATATGATTTTTGCATGTCTGATATCTACAAGCTGTATGCAGTTGGTATAGTTTAAGTTACCTTTTTATAAAATGAATTTATATACTTTCAATGGCAACGCGTAATACATCCCAATCAGCTGCCGGTAGCGTTCTGAGTTTGGCAGGAACGTTGTTCGGAATCATAGGAGGTCTCACCGTACTAAACACGGTAATGAATTTAAACCTGAGAATCATGCGTCAAGCGCTTCCTAAAGATAATGTAACCGGTATAGTTCTTTTAGCATTCGGTATATTGTTATACGGTGCGGGGCATTTCCTTTTTAGGAAGAAATCATAGTGTAAGCTATAGTGATTGAAACACCGGGGTAAAATTACCAGGCATATCAAGGGGTATATATATTGAAGGCTTCCACTCCAATCCCAGGCCGCGCTCCTGTATGTTGCTGTTCAGATGAGACACTATCAGTATCCACCGCATCCATGATGGTCATCGTATCGGAAACTAACAGCCAATCCTTTCGCTTAGCATTATACTTGAATTGAGTCGATCTGCTCCATCGATGTTGGAAGCCGCCATAGTGCTCGATCGTGAAGGTTTCTTTCGCTATGCTTATCTCCACAAAACAGTCAGGAAAGTTGGCGTCATATCCGAAGTGATATATAGCACAGCTACTCTGTTTGATGATGTCCCATCGGAGATTTTTCGTGCCGCGCAGGATCCACAACACTCGCTTGCGGACAACTTCATCCTGTAAGTATAGGTCTTCGTTATTGGGTTTTAAAACGAGGATGTAGTCTTCATATTTATCGCCATCCAGATTTCCCCTGGTAACTGATCGAACCGTGTACCCGGTTGGTATTTTAGTAACTATATCCTGAGGTAGTTGAGCGTTTGCAAGAGAACATGTTGCCAGTACTACTGCGAAGGTTAGCATCACCTTTTCGATACGTACTGATATGGCAGATGTAGTTTTCATCTATATAGTTGCACTGCACTTTGAGGTGATCACTTTTGCAGCGGGGTGTTGTAGAACTGAATCCAGTTCCCCTCAGGATCTTCAGCGATAAAGAGGTTCATTTCGAAATGTTTATTGTAGAGCAGGGGATACGTAATCTTAACTTGCTTGTTCTGCAACTGGGTATATAACGCCTCCAGGTTCTTACAATAAAAACCTAGTTTGAAAAAGCCTTCAACATCATTCGCGTGAAATGTCTCACGGATGTCTGCTTTGGAGGTGACCTTGGGATTCTGGATCATTTCAATCCATATACCTTGCCACTCCAGCATAGCAAATGCCAATGAATTGTTTGCCTTTTGACGCTTCAGTGTTTTGAAGCCAAGCTTAGTTTCATACCACGATACCATGCTGTCTATATTATGAACATAAAGCGCGATGAACCCTGGTCGTATGGGGTTATCAACAGACTGTGCGAGTACTGTTGTTGACAGCGAGAGAAAGAGAAACAAAATGATAAATCGCATGAGCATTGCGTATGAAAGTTTTGCTGGCTTCGGACTGTGTTCGTAATCGTTACTTTGGAAAATAGAAATTGAGTTTTGAGATGTTCAGCTGGTCGACATGCATAACAGGATCACCACCTTCACCAAGTGCATGAATGTGTGTAAATGTGCTGTGATGTGTAAATATACCCTGGTGATGTTTAGAGAAGAAGCCTAAGAGCTGCGACTTTCCGGTTAACGTTTGGTGTATTGCAAATTGCTTGTGATTTTCATGTGTGTGGACTATCCCCGGTTTCCAGTGGATCACATGCCCACCGACAGTTCCTTCAATGACTTCTATTTTAAATGCGATTGGCTTTTCGGGATTTATACCACGTGCTATGGCGACTTGTTCGATAATAGAATCCAGGGAAGTGATGTTTTCAACGTGCTCAATCGCGGGTGTCCTTTGCCAATGAGCAACGTCTGTAGCGATGAAAAGCGCTGCTGAGACATCAGCCGATCGTGATGTAGATAACGAAGCAGAATCTGCAACAGAGGTTATATATACCTGGTTATCCAACATGATAATTTCACCGCTTAACTCTTCGCGTACGCCAATACCATACAGATTCTTCCCTTTCAGTGTGTCCAGACGTACGGCTGCAGACAGGTTGCCTTTCATCATGATCTGGCGCATTTCACCAAAAATCCGGACTTGCATCGATTCAGGCGATGAACACGCAAGCATTAAAAAAATAAACATGGAGATGATTATATAGGATATATTGCGCGCCATCATTTTTTTGAAAAGTATAGTTCTTTATCATTCTGAAACTGGCCAATTGACATCGGTGTTGTACTTCGAGTCAGTTGTTGGTCTATATATAGTTTTAGTCTTCGTGAACAAACATGCAAGACGACCATGTGACATCGAATGTCTCGGCCGGCAGTGGTTTGTGTCGGGAAGTATAGATGTCAGTCCTGGAATCAGGTATATGGGTATTGAATGATTCAGATTCTTCAGGAATTTCCTTCTTAACACCATCACGATCACAGCTCCTGTACAACAGCGGGACTGAAAGTAAAATATAAAACAGACTTTTCATCGTTTTTCGTAAGTGATTTTTACGTCCAAAGGTATTGCAGACAAAATTGACGGCGTCTTCCAGGTTATGGTTTTTTGATGTCGCGTAATTCAGGGTATATTTTGTTTTTCTTTAGATCGTTTTGCAACATCTATAGGTTCAGGGATCTTTGAGTATATGCGAACAGTTGCTGTATCCATCGCTTCAATCAATTGGTTGTTGCAGGATTGCTAGTGTCTCATTACATGACAGCATTGTTTATCTATCGAGTTGCAAAAAATAGACATGTAGGCAGTGGACGAACATATTTCGATGCCGTTTATTTGTTTTCGATTTAATACCCTGTCCTATGAGATCCAGTTTCCCATTTCTTGAACGTGTATTTTTATTTATCGTCTCACTGATTGTTATAGGATGCTGCCGGCAGCCGAAGATGAATCATGAATCTTTATTTACCGCTGCTGAGAAACTCCAGGCCGAAGGGAACTGGAAGCATGCTCTTACAATTTTTGAAGCAGTGGATGAAGTGGAGCTGACGGAGGAAAATAGGACGAGACTATATATAGGAACAGGACGGAACTATTTTTACCTCGAACAGCCACAACGTGCCTTTCATTACTTTCGCCAGGCCTTAGCCATTGACCCGCGTTCGGCGATTGCAAATTACGAACTGGGAAACCTTCACTATGTATCTTCAGTCTATGGTACAGGAACGTTAATGGACTCGGCAAGACTATATGTATTCCGTGCGATGAAACTTGCAAAAGAAAAAAACGACTTACGATGTCTCAACCAGTGCTATTATCGAGTCGGATCGATCCACCAAGTAGAGGATCATTCAGATTCATCCCGATGGTATTTCGACAAGGCCCTTGAGTATGCTTTGATTTCGCTTGATACGAGTGGAATAGCCAGATCCTATACACACCTGGGGCTGGAGTTAAAAAATGTTTCAAAATATGACAGCTCAATATTGTTAGATACCAAAGCGATTGAATTGGCCCGCTACCAAAAGGATCGGTTTGCACTGGCATTTTATCTCGGCAATTTAGGGGAGACATATCTTGATCTCGGAAAGTTAGACGTTGCAGACAATTTAATCCTCGAGGCAATGGCCCATGCAGACATGCTGGAGAACAACCTGCTCAAAGGACGTACTTACCTCATTGCAGCAGAACTGTATACCCGGTTACTAAACCATCCCAAAGCAAGGCAGTATTACCAAAACGCCAGCGTTGCTGGACAACGTGGCAACTATCAATTTTACATTGACGCGGCAGAGGAGAAATTAAGTGCAAATCAACACCCTTGAGACGAAGTTGACAGACGTCAAAGTATATGTTTGACACTATATTCTAGCAAGGCTTTTTCAAGTATAGCTTCATTAGACTTTACCAGTTTGATTCGCTATTTTTATTTAGCATTCCGCTTACCCTATGCATCACCTGATAACTTTCCTGTGTGTTGTTGGATTCACGATTACGGCTGTCGCTCAATCCAAACTGGATAGCTTGCTCCATCAGCTGAAAGCAAATCTGAATACGAGTGATAAGATCGCCACCTATGGGAAGGTGGCTTGGGCATATATAGGAGCGGGCAACTATGAGCTTGCAAAACGCTATGCAGACAGCGTAAGTATACTATCGTCAGACCATCATGACAGCACCGGCATCTATAAGGCGCAATATTACTATGGTGTAATTGGCCGCTTTACGGGAGAACACGCAGCAGCGTTGGAACACTTTGACCGTTATCTAAAATTTCATAAGGCCAGAGGTGATTCATCGCGGGTGGCAGGTGTCCTTTATCAAATCGGGGTTGTGCATTCGCATTACGGCAACTATGAAAAAAGTCTTGCTGCATACCAACGTTGTCTTGCCATTGAAGATGCTGCGAAGAACGCCTATAGCGTTGGCTATACACTAAATGCCATTGGAATAATTTACAAGGAAACGGGCATGTACAAGGAGGCAGCTACAACCTTTAACAAGGCGTTAGTGATCTTTGACTCACTGCAAGCGTTAGATGACAAGACCAATGTACTCGTCAACCTGGGTAACAATTGTTCAAGTCAGAATGACTTTGACGGTGCGATGAAATATTATCATCAGGCATTGGAAATCGACAAACGTATTGGCAAGGAACTCGGTGTGGCCATGTCATTAGCCAACATTGCGTTTCTCTATGACAAGATGAAACTATACGACAGCGCGCTGGTATACCATCGCAAAGCGCTGGCAATCCGCGAGAAATATACTGTTGCTGAAGACTTATCCCGAAGTCTTATTGGTGTTGGTAGAGGCTATATTCAGGTAGGTAATTTCGCAGCCGCCAATCCATTTTTGTTGCGAGCCCTCGAAGTAAGTACGCGCACGCATTCGAAACCACTTCTACGCGATGTACACCTGAACCTGTCGAACCTGTATGAAGGGATGAAAGATCCGCAGAAAGCTCTTCACCACATCAAACTATACCAGCTATATGAGGATAGTGTCTTCAACGAGGAAAAGGCAGAGATAATCGGCGAACTTGAAATAAAGCATGAAGTAGCTGACAAGGTGAAACAAATAGCGCTTCTCGAAAAGGAAAAACAAATTCAACAGCAGGAAGCCAAACGCCAGGACACGATTCGTAAAGCTTCGATAGGCGCAGCGATTTTGATTGCAATAGTAGCAGCAGCGGGAGTATATGCGTTTCGTCAGCGGTTGCTTGTTGTGAAGAAGGATAAAGAGATACAGGAAGTAAACCTTCGTCATCAACTAAGCGAATTGAAGATAAAAGCGCTGCGATCCCAAATCAATCCTCATTTCATGTTCAACTGTCTTAATTCCATAAACCGGATGATTGTTCGCGGTGACAATGAGGATGCTTCCCTATATCTAAGGAAGTTTTCGAAGCTGTTGCGATTAATCGTAGAGAATGGTGAAGCAAGCCGCGTTTCGCTGGTGGACGAACTCACGTTGATTGAATCCTATATACAACTGGAGGAATTACGTTTCAAAAACAAGATCGACTATGAAATACTTGTAGACAATAACATTGAGAAGGACAATATATTTCTTCCACCGATGATTCTTCAACCCTTTGTCGAGAACTCGATCTGGCATGGATTGATGAATAAGGATGACGGAGGTACAATTAAAATTGCTGTAAAGGAAGAACATGAAATGTTGCTTTGCCTGATCGAAGACAACGGTGTAGGGCGGAATAAGTCACATGAGCTCAAAGAAGAGATGTCAGGAAAGACGCAATCTGTTGGACTACATATTACTGAAGAGCGGTTAAGATTACTAAGCCGCGAGCATTCGCGTGACTTGATAAAAATTATAGATTTGAAAGATCGATTTAATGCAGCTATTGGTACACGCGTAGAAGTCCGCATTCCGCTTACGTAAACCTTGTATATGATCAACGCCATTCTTATTGATGATGAATGTGATGGTCTGGAGGATCTTCAGGAAGCCATCGTGAAGTATTGTAAGGAGATAAATATCGTAGGGGTATATACCAATCCAACGGACGCTCTACAGGCCATTGTACAAGTGAAACCCAACCTGGTATTTCTGGATGTTCAAATGCCCGGCATGTCTGGCTTCGAATTGCTGGAGCGATTATCGCCTGTATCGTTTGAAGTAATTTTTGTGTCGGCTTTCGATCGTTATGCCATTAAGGCAATCCGATTCAGCGCACTCGACTATCTTCTAAAGCCTATCGATATCGATGAACTCATCCGTGCCGTTGCGCGCGTTCAAGAGCGGAAACCGGAGGATAAATTTTCAATCCAGTCTGCACTGCACAATGCATCTTCCAGGTCAAACATGATTGAGCAGGTAGCCGTGCCCAGTGCCACGGGAATCGATCTCTTCCAAACGAAAGATATTATATACTGCAAGGCAGACGGTTGTTATACTGTGCTATACCTTACCGGTAAAAAATCGAAACTCGTAACGCGTGTACTCAAAGACTTCGATGATTTTCTCTCCGAGTCCGGATTCTTTCGCGTTCACAACTCTTTTCTGATTAACCTTCAACATGTGAAACGTTACGTTCGTGGTGAAGGTGGATATGTGGTGCTTACCGATGATCACCAAGTTGATATTTCCAGAAGACGTAAAGAAGAATTCTTATCGATACTCCATAAGGTTTAGTTTACGTATGTGATATTTCCTGCCATTCACTTAATCAAGGCCGCCAGTTACTGAATGGCGTGACGCTTGCGTTGCCATCCTGCTACATTCGTTCAAAAAAAAGACAAATGAAAATCTGCAGGAGCTCGCTATGCGCAGCAAGGTTCGTTGTGCTGGCTATATTTTTCTTAATGTGCTGCTCTGATGAGGGCGGAGATACCGATCCTAAGGATCAGGAGCCAAATGAAAATGAAGAGGAGATTACTCCGGAAAAAGCGGACGCTATCATGGAAGCATTTTCATTTATAGCGGCAACAAAGGTAAGCGGAAGTATGCCAACGGTATCCAATACAACACTCACTAAAACATCGAGTAAAGATACCATCTATACGCTGCCCGGAATAAAGGATGTTATTCGTATTTCTCATCCTGCAGCCACACCGATAAAAGGTATATATATAACAGTTTCTGCATCCACTTTTTATTACAATGTAGAGATCGAACGAGAAGAAGCAAGTGATACGGTAGCCGTTACGTTCATTGAGATTGATCCCGGTAAAATTGAAGAAGAGCTTTCTTCCGGATCAACATCCGTTCCCGTTGAGATCATTCCTTACGATGAGAGCAATACACCGCTTGATATCATCGAGCGTATTGTAACAATCGAGAAACCCCAGGAAACAGGTGGTTGTAATTTACTCGAGCATAACTGGTACTGGGAATGGTCCGTGTTATTGAATCACCTTGATCATCCCTATAATCTTAATTCACGAGGTGAACGTAATCGAAATGATTTTATTTTCAAAGACTGTTGTCTCGGGGCGTCTTGTCCGAATTACGATGAAAATCAGAACCCGGTATACGATGTTGAGATTCCTATATCGCTATACTATACCATCATTGCTGATGTAATAACATTTTATTCCGATGGGCTCTTTGAACGTCAGACAATGGAAGGAGAGACCTATATCAGTAATCCCGGAGATGACCCTGCTACATTTGATCCTTGTGAATGGACTCCGGAAATCAGCAGGCGTACGGAGACGGTTAACTACTATGGCACGCATGACTATATACCAGGCGATAAAACTATGTCTTACATTATCACGGATACGTCTTGTGATGAAGGCGAGATTGGTTGTGGGTTTGGTGGATCGGTAGTAGGAGCAGAGGTTACGGTAACATGTCATACGCTTGTACTTACAAAAGGCGGTGCTGAGAACAAGTCCGTGAAAATGTTTACCCGGGGGAAAACTGCCGATATGGAGGGTGAGATATTGGATAAAGATAAATTCTGGGATTGATTTAGTAAGAAGATTTACGCTTCAGCGTTGGAGCCCGCGCGTTGTATATATGTAAAAGAGGTTGCCCTTTGGACAACCTCTTTTTTCTTTTTGATGTATTAACGACTAAAAGCTTGTGATGGCGGTTGATCCCGCCCAACTGTTCGGACTTAATGTTACGTAAGAACCATTAGACACGTTTACTCTGTATAGCCCGGGCGATTGCACAATGTATAGGTAACCATCGTGAGCACTCATAAGGTTTGAACCTGTCCAATCGCTCGTGTTCAGCGATATATAGCTACCGGTGTTCGGATCGATCCTGTACAAACCGGCTCCTTGTATGGCATATAGGTAACCTCCCATGCTTGTCAAGAGACTTGTTCCTGTCCAATCACCTGTGCCTAGTCTCACCCAGGTACCAGTTGATGGATTTACTTTATATAACCCATAGCTCTGCACAATTTACAACGACTGGCTATCTGCTGTCATGGCGCTGGAGCCTGTCCAATCGCCAGTGCCAACCCTTGCGTACGAGCCGGTGCCGGGAATCGTCCTATAAAGACCGAACGTTTGGACCATGTATAAATATCCATCCTGGTTTGTCATGATGTTCGTTCCGCTCCAATCTGCCGTTCCTACCTGGCTCCAGGAGGCGCTCTTGGCGCTTGCCCTGTATAACCCAGGATCTTGAACAATATATAGCAGGCCGTTCACATTCGTCATAACCCGACTATTGGCCCACGTACTCGTGCCAATCGGTTGCCATTCACCGTTATTAACATTGACGCCATATAGCGAGGCACCCTGCACAATATATAATCTGGCGCGTGGGTATAAATTCTGTGCACCGATAATAGCGTACGTTGAAAAACCGCTCCAGG
>CBIHOZ010000093.1:0-27409 GCA_966211525.1 uncultured Chitinophaga sp.
TTAATGGCGAGAAAGGTTTTGCAGCTTTTGTTTTTGACTTCCGAGGATTTGGCCAGACCGAGGGGGAGCCGCGTCAACTGGAATCCTATCGGAAGAAAATCGAAGATATCAAAAACGCAATCACTGTTATAGGGGCATTGCCCGAGGTAGACGCCGGTCGCATTGGCGGACTGGGCATTTGTGCCAGCTGTGGGTACATGGCCTTGACCGCAGTCCAAGACACCCGCCTAAAGTCCCTGGCGATGGTAGCGCCCTGGCTTCATGATCAAACGCTCGTGGAATTGATTTACGGTGGCAACGCTGGCGTTGAAGCGCGATTGATGGAGGCGGAAGAGGCCATCACCCGATGGAAAGAGCGAGGCGTCCCGACACTGGTTCCCGCCTGCAGCCCAACGGATGAACATGCGGCAATGTTTGGCGAGTGGGACTATTACCTCAATCCCAAGCGCGGAGCTATTGCAGCGTGGAAAAATGAGTTTAATGTGATGAGTTGGAAGGAGTGGTTGACGTTTGACCCTATTCGTGTTGCCGCACGTATACATGTTCCGGTACTCTTGGTTCACAGCGAAAGTGCAGCTATCCCGCAGGGAGCGAAAGCCTTTTATCAGGACCTGCCAGGCGACAAGAAGATGGTATGGACCGACGGTTCGCAGTTCGATTTTTATGATTCGGAAAAACAGGTGCTTTTTTCCGTGAAGGAGGTTGTCGACTGGTTATCGAACAAGCTCTAAGGCACCCGTATATCTTGGAATATCTCTCGAGGCGAATTAGTCTAACACGATAACAATTCAGATGGATGTAAACTCAACAATGTTTAAAAAAATGCGGGATTGCATTTTTGGAAATGATGTGGACAGGCTGAAAGAACTCCTTTCAACGCAACAAACTGCAAACTTTCAGGACACCAACGGTGAGAGCTTGCTTGGACTTGCCGCTGCGGGTGGCTTCCTGGATTCAGTAGACGTACTGCTAACCGCCGGAGCTCATATAGACCGGACAGACAAAAACGATCTTGCCTACACACCATTGATTCGTGCAGCCAAGGAAGGCCAGCTTAGCATGGTACAAAGGCTCGTTGAAAAAGGGGCGAACCTTGAAGCAGGTGATAGTCGGGGAGGCACCGCGATTCTACATAGTTGCATTGGAGCGCAGCGTGACGTGCTTGAATACCTTATTAGTGTCGGTGGCAATGTCAATGCGGTCGACGACCGTGGTCAGGCACCACTGCACTATCTTTGTCAATACGCCAGGCAGTGGGGGGATGGAATGATTACTGAGACCGTTAACGGAACGACCCGGCACGTGAAAAATCCAAGGTTTGGGCAGCATACGGAGATTCTAAAAATAGTTATGGCAGCAAAGGCTGACCTTAACCTGGAGACAGCTTATGGCTACACGCCGCTACATTGGGCGGCCGCCACGAACACTTCTCTGTTTGTGAAGCTTCTCTTCGATGCCGGAGCAAACGTCCATCACGCTAACAAGAACGGCTACACGGCGCTACACGCTGGAGCCGACAAAGGCTCCTTTGAGAGTTGCGCACGTCTACTGGACTTCGGGGCGGACAAGGACGCAGCAGATAAGTATGGTTTTACACCACTTATTGGCGCAGTTGTAGGCGGCTATGAACGCATTGTACAACTGTTGCTGGATTACGGAGCCGACAAACACAAAAAGGTATTGGTTGGCTATGAAAATGTAGCTGCAGGCGATACAGCTGTTGAGGTAGCGATGAAGTTGCATCGAGAGGTTATTATTCAAATGTTGCAAGGCGACAAACGGACAAGCGTTTTGTAGAAGGAGAAGAACTTACAGCTCAAAACGTATTTTTGGTTGGTCCAATTGATCAGGTAAACTGCAGCACTTTTGACGGCTCAATGAATTACCGACATGCTTCGCAGGGTTGGTTTATGCTGGTATACTCATGACGAGACGGCACCATCCTTGGGCGTACATGAAAATTTTTTTTGATGTCTTCGGATGGCTTCGAGCATGTTTTGATTCCCTATGCGTGATGGACCTCTATTGAGTTTGTTATGCAATTCGATGCGGCATCGCGTTTGAGATCCAAATTTAGTCAGCCAGAAGAGTGGCGGACAGAAAGCGTATATATACATGTACCTATATATCTGTTGAGAACATAATGGAAGTATATATTATTGCAATCATATTTTTGAAGAGTCAGTTTTCTGAACAGTTTATCTTTGATGGTATCAAAAGAACGGAAGAGACTTTTCCATTCCCACACCCTCATCCCCAGGAGAAATACATACGCACAGAAGTTGACTCGGACCTTGTGATTGTGTTTTATGAAGTAGATGGGTATGGTACGGATTCAATCTGTTTTGAAAAGGCTGTTGAACTATTCCGTGAAGACCAGTTTCCGTCAATTTTAAAATCGTGTGCGAAAGAGCGCATCACAAACTTTTGCTTTTACATTCACATCTATGATGGCACGGACGACTTCATGATTAGCTGCAAGTATAACAATCAAGGCTTCGATGAGCGCCAATCGATTGACGGGGCAATCATGCGCATTGTAGGGCGGGATATCGACGGGGCTGTAAAAATGGAAGACCATGACGCAGCCGATAGAAAGGCTGTGCGTATAGCTGTCGTTGAGCGCTTCCTGGCCGAGCAAACTGGTTTGACGCAGGAGGCGCTCATCCATGCTTGGGAATCCCGGCATGATGCCGGTACGCCCATAGCGGCATATGAAAATGGAATCAAGGTCAAGTAATCTCCGGAGGCCTCGGAAAACTCTCGACCTCTATTGAAATTATCCATTCACATCATCGGTGAATGGATGTTGTATAGTGTATAGGTCTGCTCTGTGCACTTTCATTTCACGTATGGAATTCTCTCAAAATCACTTCCGGTGATTCTTCCTGTGGAAAATGTCCTATCCTTTCCAATTGTACGACATGGGGTTTACCCCAATGGGTCCTCCAGTGATTCAATTCCTGCTTGCGGAACGCGATATCCTTCATACCCCATATTATTGTGGTCGGCAGAGAAGATATTCTTTCGCGCTGTTGCCACAGTTCGTCCAACCAGTCGCTGGATGCAATGATCTCCTTCGGGAAGGTATAACAGCCTTTCCTTTCGGCTGCAGTTGCCAAATGCCGGTAATAGTGCCGGTGTACGTTTTCATTGAGAAGGCCGGGGTCGCCCATCGCCTTTTTAACAATGACTTTTCCAAAGAAATTGAAACGTCGTATGAGGAAGCGCCCAACAACTCCGCCCATAAAGCCACTGAACTTTCTGTAATACGGATCTTGCTTGACACTCCACAGCCAGGAGTTCAATACAATGATTTTTTTTATTCGCGCTGGATATTTGATTGCAAAGGCCAGGCCGATCGGTCCGCCCCAGTCGCTAACGATCAAGGTTATATTGGACAGATCCAATACCAACATGAGTTGCTCGAAGTTGGCAGCGTGGTCTTTAGGGCGGTAACTCCAGTTCTGCGGTTTGTCGGATAATCCGAAACCAATGTGGTCGGGAACAATACAACGATGCACGGCCGAAAGTGCTTTCACCAGGTTACGATACTCAAAACTCCATCCCGGATTACCATGAACCATCACCACGGGGTCGCCCTGTCCCTCATCGATGTAATGTAGATTACCAGCGGGCACGGTCAGAAAATGGCTTTCAAATGGGTATTCGTTCTGGTCCAGCCATTCCGGCTTTTTTCTTTGCTTTTTCATTCGTCTTGCTAATTATGATCAAATAGGCTTCTTGTTCTCGCTTAGACGAATGAAGGCCTGGAAACGGTCGGATTTACCCGTCGGTCACTTCCCGGAGAATCTGAAGGATGACGTCTTCCAGGTGCGCTCCCTTGCTGTTGAGCGGATTGATATGACGGATCAGCTGAAAGCGGATATCCAGGTTTTCATCCCTACTTTTTTCATGCCTCAAACCGGTGTTGCGCACCTTTTCTGCAGCGTCAGGTTCCACTTGTAAGAAGTCATTTAATTCGGCGCATTGATAGCAAACGCCCCCTTTATTAATCAGGGCACACCGGTGATGGTATTTTTCCTGCAGCTCTTTTCGTCCATTGTATAATAAATGTTTTACAACTCCCTCCGAAAGACCCAATAGAAAGGCGATCTCCTGACGCTTAAAGTCATAAAACTCTTTTAAGACGATGGCGATCTGCTTTTCCAGACTGAGATTCCTGGAAATGCAGGTAAAACAATAATTGATATGCTCAGCCAGTTGGAATGTCTGCTCAGGCTGCGATGCAAAAGCGTTTAAGATACGCGCGTGGTATTCCGGAATCGTCAGGGAAGCCTGCTTGCATTCGTCCTGAACCTCCAAACGCCAACGCTTTTTCACGCGGTTGTGGTCTCGTGCAAGGTTGGTGGCGACCGTAAACACCCAGGTTTTAAAGCTGGATTCACCCCGGAAGGTGTTGATTTTTTCCTTTATACGGAGATAGGTGTCCTGCAACAAATCTTCGGCGTCCTGTCGATTGGTGGTGAGCCTGTATAAATAGGATAGCAGCGTGGAGCTGATTTCTTGAAAAGCAATTTCGAAATCGTTTTTCATTATACAAATATTCTTTCAGGGGCGAGTATAAAGAAAAAGCACGCACGTATTTGGTCATCTCTTGAAAAGAACGCTGCTCGCGGTACTTTATATTACCTGTATAAGGTTTGTATAGGCCGCTTCTTTGATAAACTATGCGTCCAACGGTAGGTTTGAGTAATGGCCTTTTGTCTGCCCTCTTAGCATAGGGCAAAAAATGCCTGTGAATTTGCACGCAACGCCAATGTGTAAAAAATACATATACAGAATGCTTCCTGCGTTAACATATGAATACTGGACTGTTGGTTTACGCCCCATTATATTAAAACTGAAGGGAAACACCTTATTGGAATCCCTTAAGTATGATTGGAACTCTGGAAGGTTTGTAAGCGGGTGGGAGTATTACCTTGAGATCTATATGAGCACGCGGGGTGACATGGACCAACTCAGTGAAGAACAGTTTATCATCCATGTGGAGACACTCCGCAGCAAGCTAATATTTTTCGGCGAGCTGGAGGGGCTCTATACGGCAGCCCGTAAGATATTAAGAACCGTTAATGGAGATGTCGGCTTGCTAAAAGCTGAACAAAAAAAGGCCCTACTGGTCATTCAGCGCCAGTCGTATCTGTCGTTCCAGTCAATACGGTCAAGAAGTGAATCATGCAACAATCAGAGTCAATTCTATGTCAACCTTAACACTGAATGAGTTTTTCCGTTTTGGTCAAGCTGAGTTAGAGCAAAACCGAAAGGGCAATATGACGGATTATCAGAAAGCGATATTGCGCCGGAGTGGAAAGGTCGCTTTTTTCATAATTGCATTTCTGGGTGTTTTTATAGCATGTGCAGTATATTATGTAAACCGCGGCAAAGATATAGCGCTGATGCGCACAGCCATTACCTTTGCGGGGTTTGTGGTGGTAGGCCTGTTCTTTTGGGGACGAACCATTGCCGTGGCGTCAAGACAGAAGGTAAAAAGCGTTTCCGGGATAGTGACGTTTGCCTATCGGCACCGAACGGGAAATAGTATTGTGGTTAATGGCAGAACGTTTTCTGTCGGTGGTAATCGCGTCAATGAATTGTTCCAGGAGAACATTCCGTATACTATTTACTATACGGGCAGCAGTTCAATCCTTTCCGTTGAAAAGTATCGTGGCTTAGCAGGCCAGGAGGGATCGCCCGGTAAGAATTGATCAGCACTACACCGTGCCCTGACATGATCCCGTATTGTTTTACGTATAGCTTTTGTATAGGGGCCTTTTTAGCGGTCACCAATTGCTTTAGTTTAGTTTGGGGGATTAAAAACTCTTATATGGAAACGACAGAAAATCAAAAAGCCCCTAGAGTATTCTTTTCTTCGCGTCGGTTTGTTACCGGTGAGGAAGGTGTTCAGTCAGCTTTTATTGAAGGTGATTTCCTTTATGCACGGATATTGCTCGAGAGGCCCCTGAGTACATATGCTTCGGGCAATGTAGTTACGCTGGATGTACATTACCGGGCAGAAGAAGATGACCAAGAGACCCCGCAATTTATAAAGATAGATATTTCTAAAATAGACCGGGAAAGCCTCACGCTGGATTTTGACTTGCTGCCCGAAACGCCCGATACTGTTTTTGCTGATTTCGCATCGGCGCCAGCCCTACTGGAGATGGTGATCAACCAGGCGGACGCCGAAATGCCGGTACATTTTCGTATCACATTGGACGGCCAGGAGGGTAGTTTTACCTATACGAAAACCAGCGACGATTCATTTTTCCAATGGGCAAATACCGTCCGTTCTAGCAGCGTGGCGTTAACCAAAGATGTGGAAGCCGAGAATACTTTTCTGCCGGATGTCTTCGAAAAAGAGTCGCACGAGTTTGAAGACCCGCTGTTAAGCCGCGAGAATATCATCGCATATTTGTCGAAAAATGTTGAGGTCAAAAAGCTCGTCATTGGTCCAGGACCGGACTATATAGTTGAGCGGAACATTTTTGGGAATATTGTTGCATTACGGACGCGGCGATACATCATGGTCGCCTATAAGGCTAATAATGGACATTGCTATTTTGGAAATTGCACGTTCTATCGCGCCTATCTCGGAGGTGAAAATTACGGTAGCCCGGAAATAACTACGGCGTCGATCGACACGCGAATTGACTGCGGGAACATACAATAAGCAGCGACCTTTGATTAGTTAAATGACCTTTCGGATCACACGACTTCAGTTTCAGGAAGGTCATTTGGTTGACAGCTTGATGATGCTCGCGCCTGACGGTCGAGCCACCGAACAGATTCCTATTGGTTGTTAGCGCCTATCTTTGTAATATCGGTAAGATATAATATATACTATATATATAGTTACCCGAAGGGATGGGAGCGCGCCATGAACCGCGTTTAGATGTTCTGTGAGGTATACCGGGCCAGCGTCAAATGAAGAATATCCATGTATATATCCCAACTAAATGCAATACACAGATCGCAACGTGCCGAGTTGAAATATCGGCTGGAAGAGGCTGGCTGGGATGGCCGCAAATCCAATACACTCTTTGAACAGGGCCGGTGGGTTCCAGACGAAGCCGTATACGATTTTTACGGAGATAAGGCGTTTCTAAGTGTCCTTTACAATGCGGAGGAAAAGACGATTGAACTGGTAATTGAAGACTTGGTTGGGCGTCTCAACTTCGTGTTTTGCCCCGGTGATTTCTTTAGTCAATTGCTGGAAGAAATCATCGATGTACAGTATGAACTTTCCTGCTTACAATATATAGGGTTTATTCGCAGGATGATTTTGATGTTGCCCGATGTGTTCGTCTATCAACGTGAGCAACGCCTGCGTCTGGTATTAAATTCGTGAGCCTACTATCGTATCACTTTAACTTTTTCAGAATGAAGAAAATTTTACTATCTGTTATTTTACTTCCATTAGTCCTGGCATGTTCCAGAAAGGAAACGGTTAGTCACACACAATCTTTACAATATTTTAAACCAATCGACAGCCTGCTCCAACATCGTGATTTTTTTTCTGCACGAACCCGTTATGACGCAGACAAAGATAAGATGCATGAGCTTCATCAATTGATGGCATCATCCCTTCTGGATCACGCCTTTAATCTACTTGATTCGTCCAACCTAAAGATAAACCGAATTCTGGAGGAGTACCGCGAAACATTAGCTGATTCTTCACTATACCGACTGTTAATTGCCAAGCAAATCAATCACGGTAAACTTTGCGAATATCAAGAGGCTTTTGTGGCTATGGATGAAGCAATTGCTACGTTTGGCACAGAGATCTCCATGGCGGAATTAGAGGATATAAAGAACACTCGCCTTATTTGGAAATCGCTGATTGGGCAACCGAAGCAAGAAGTTATAATAGCGGGCCCAACGAGCATGCAAATAACGCGTGATAAGGCGGGGTTAGCTAATCTTACCGTTCACAATGAAAGGGACAGTCTGGATTTTATCTTTGATACCGGGGCAAATATATCAACGGTCACGGCTACAACAGCCCGGCGGTTTAACATGATCATGATGGACTCGCTTATCGATGTGCTTGCTACTACAGGAGCAAATGTGAAATCAGGTATCGCCGTGTGCCCGGAATTCCGCATCGGAAATATTACTGTTCGCAATGCTATATTTCTGGTGTTTGCCGACAGCGCACTCGCTGTACCACAGTTGGGCTATCAGATCAATGGAATCCTTGGCTTCCCGGTTCTTGAAGCGATGCGTGAGATTCAGCTAACGCGTAATGGTACTTTTATCGTGCCTCAGCAGCGTTCGACTTATCCGTACCGGAATCTGGCTCTCGATTTCTTAACGCCAATTATTGAGTTGGATGGCGAGAGCTTCACGTTTGATACGGGTGCCAATAAAACAATTTTATACAAGGCCTATTTTCAGAAACATCAACAACACATTGTCAGCCAATATAAGCAACGCGAGGTTGACCTGGGTGGGGCTGGAGGAAGCGTACGAAGGAACAGCTATCTGATTACCTTTACTCCGACGATTGACAAGAAGCCTGTACCCATCGATTCGGTATTAGTGCTAGAGGAAAATATGATGGATGATGCCGATGAGTTGTATGGAAATATAGGTCAGGATTTGATCACCAAATTTGGGAAGATGACGTTGAACTTTGAGTCAATGTTTGTTCATTTTGAATAAAAAACAAGAGGGCTACAATTATCGTAGCCCTCTTTCTTGTTTGCATTTCCCCTCTAGTTGATCGTTGCAAATACCTTTACATCCACATCGGCACTCACGGTAAGATCATAGCCTGTTTCGTTCTGGCTTGCCGGAATAACACCCGAAACCCTGTATTTTAGCGCCCCGGTTTTTTCATCGTAGCTGTATTCCGTCGGTTGGTCCATCACGTTATAGAACGATATATTGAAGTATTTGAAATCAGCTGTTGTAAATGAAACACTTAAACCCACGTAGGATAAGAGTGTTCCCGGGGTAGTTTCATGCGAGTCGAGACTTACGTATGATGTATTATCGTCGGTGTTGGGAACAGCTTGATAACGCATGATCTCGAATGCTCTTCTTCCGTTTTCTACAAATACGGATGAGCCATCATCAGCAATAATGGACGAGTAGGGAAATTCAACCGTTTCGTTGAAAGCTATGCCGTCACTGCGTTTGCCACTCAAAGTCATTTTAACGGATCCATATTCGGTGAGTCCGTCAAATTCAGTTCCGTCGAGGCCATTTTTCCCATCGTCGGCGCATCCAATAAAGAGTACGCCGATTGCAATAAATAGCAGGGTATTAATCTTGTTAAGCATATTCATGGTGATCGATATATTATCGTTTCTGATTGAGTTAATTAATAGGTCTCTAATACGATGGCGTCAACCTCTCCGGCAATGGTTAGTTCGTTGGAGGTGGGATTTTTTGCCGCAGGTATCTTCAATGTAAATCTGGTCTTTACCTCTCCCGTTGCCACATTGTAATTATATTCGGTTACATCGGTAACTGGAATTTCGATTCTTTCCCAAGGATCAAAGAGAATTCGCTGGTTTGTTGAGGTGGTAATTTGGGCGATCAATTCTAAGGACATTTCGTCAACGGTTGCTACGCCCGCTTTATTGACTGATCGTAGATACAAATTTGCCTTCGGCGGAAGGTCGTTGGTAACGTCACCGATAGTCTGCATCCTTTCAATGTTAATGTGTGTGTTAGGAGAATTGGGACTGCTTGAAACTGTCGAGTTCCATAGTCTGGGACAATACCGGTAGGCTATCGTGTCAAGTATCGTACCGCCATCAGGAGCCTTGCCCGAGAATATTAAAGTGATGCTGCCGTACTTTGTCATCTCATCGTATTGGTCGGCATTGGCGCCAATGTGGCCATCCTCTCCGTCTTCACAAGCAGAAAACAAAAGGGTAACGGCACAGAATATTGAAGTGAATTTGATAGCAAAAAGACTTTTCATTTGCATGGTTGAATTAGAATTGAAACTTGATTTTTTATGTACGCCTGTAACACACTTCTCACCTATAGACGCTGGTACACCACCACGTCAACAGACACTTTCATCTTCAGGTCACCACCCAGGTTAGTCTGTTCTTTGGGTATCGTACCTTGCAAAGTGAATTTCAGCTTCCCCGTGGCTGGGCTATAGCTGAAGTCCGGAATGGTGTTGTCCCGGCCAAAAAAATCACCGTATTCGCCACCGAGGCTAACTATTTTATTGTTAGACAAAAATGAAGTGATGATGCTTAAAGAGTTAATGTAAAATTCGTTGTCGGAATGATCGAGCTCGATATAAATGTTGTTCATTCCGATGTCACCCATCATCGGTGACGGAAATCGCTGAATCAGGAATTTGTTTGACGTGTTGCTAGAAACGATACATTCACTGGTTTCATCGATAATGGGCGAACTGTAGGCGAAAACTTGCGTTTCGGAAATGTCCTTACCATCCGGCGTCTTTCCCGTGAACTCAACGGTGATCGCGCCGTTTTCTGTTTGCTTTAAAAAGCCTTTCGCATCCGCTCCGTCAAGGCCGTCATCGGCACAGGACGTAAGCAATGTGAAAGCTGTTAGCGTAAGCAATATCAAATTAAGTTTAAATCTGTTTTTCATAGGTAATTAAGAATTAATTAAAAGGGTTGAAATCAGTCGGCAGCATCGGCCTGTCATATATTGCACAGGCAGCCGTGAGTATCGCGTCCAGACATTCTGCATGATGATGCAGGTTCTGAATTGAGCAAGCAGACATTTCAATGGATAAAGCAGCCACCCGGGAAGATCATTCATGCCGTGGTCTCTGTACGCACCTTTGTGTCCGTTTTACCGGAGATAGGTCTGTGGGTTTGAATACCAAGATCACCAAGATTCCAGTCAGCGTAATGAGCATGCCATTATAGGAAGTTACACTTGCATCCACATAGGGAGCTGTGAACGTTATGTCCATCGTTCCATGAAACATTGCGCAAACCAACATGCTTCCTTTTGACCAGTTGAACAGCCAAGTAAGAAGCACACTACCCAACACCAAGCTGAACATCCACCCGACGACCCCCATCCATGTCATGGTATAGAAACTACTATTCGGATAGAAGAACAGCGGCCAGTGCCATAATGCCCACCCTATAGAGAGCAGCAGGCTTGCATGCAATGCGCTGAACCTCGTTTGCAAGAGGGGCAAAGCAAAGCCTCGCCAGCCGGCTTCTTCCCCCACGCCAATGACTACGACATTCAATAGCAGGAATGGCAATAAAGAAATGTTGGGTAGCTCATGGGATTTGCCCAGACCCGTAATGGAAATGCGGCCGGTTGACAGATAGCTAATGAACAGCGACAGCCCAAGCACGAGAAAGGGTAGCAGTAGAGCCGTCAGGACGGGTAATACAAGCTCCCGACCAGTGGCTCTGGTTCTTTGATTTTTCTTTCCGAACGACTGTCGAACCACAAACGCCCCCAGACACGGCCCCAGTGCACCAGCGAAATGAAAAAACGGACTGGTGTGCCAGGACCTCGGAAACCAATTGCCGGCATAGTAGGGACTCCACAACAGCCAACTGATGGCGTATGTGATCGCAAAATAGTAGGCCAGTTCGCTCCACGGCTTGCCCGTATTGGTGTTGTCGTTTTGCATGAAGGAGTCTATTCGTTCGTGTTACATTGCCTGGTATTACCGGTGAACTCTACTTGCTTTTTGATCCGGAATCAAAGATTGGCGCACTCATCTGCACTCAGTTCCTTCCCCGTTTTAATGTCTTTGAAAATGATGGCATTCTCCTCGCGCACGCCAACAAATTCGTAGCCTTTGGCTTTCTCCATTTCAATGACTTTCGCTTCCGCTTCGTCAAGTTGTTTCTTTAAAGCAATGTACCGTGGATCAGCGGTTTCAGGACCGGTTTCGCACAAACGCCCACCGGTTTTATAGCCCCGCTTTCCGCCCGTGAAATAATAATAGGCCCCTTCCATATCCTTGCGAGCAAACCACAGCGCTGATGGACTGCTGAGGTACGCTTTTGCGTCTTTCTGAAATTTCGGGTAATACACCTGGTTGACCGATTTAAGCCTTCCCTCAACATTGCTGATGCAGGCGTCAGGTTGAACCGTGGTGGCATCAAATGTCCCCGATCCCGACTTTTCTTTAGCTTTTTTCAAAGCACCTCCCAATTGAGCCTGCGCTTGAATGGTTGCCACGCTGAACGCCAGCGACAAAATAAAAATGTGATGTCTCATAATTTTTAAAAAGTTTTAGTGCGCCAAAACTATATGAAGCCGCTGGTGTAGACGGTGAAAAGGGGCTATACAAAACCTATACACACCATGAAAATGCTGGTTAAAACGATTGCGAAAACATCTATTTATACTGCCCTTTATGCCACAGTTCAGATATAGACACACGCGCTTGCACATACTTTAAAAGTTCTCGGTGATGAACTGGAAGAAGTTTACTTCTTCCGGAAGATTCATTTTTTTCTTTAGCCGGTAACGCGCGACCTGGATACTCGAGGGATTGATATTAAGAAGCCGGCTCATTTCCTTTCCATTAAAATTCATTTTCGTATAAGCACACAGTTTGAGCTCCGTTAGTGTAAGTGAAGGAAATCTTTCTTGCAGGCTGTTGAAAAATGAAGGATGCACTTTTTCGAATTGAAGTTTCATATGCTGCCAGTCATCACTGAGGTCAATTTGCTGGCGCAGGCCTTTTATCAATTGGTCGATACCCTTCTTAAGTTCTTCCGGTTCTTTTGACTTCTTCAGCGCGGAGAATGTCTTTTCCAGTTCTTTCAGTGTTTCCCGGTGTTGCTGTATTTGAATGGTGCTGGTCAGTAGCTGGCGCTGGTTTTCATCGAGTTCCAACGCAATGCGCTCATTTTCTAAAACTATTCGCTCTTGTTCCTGGCGCATTCGTTCCTTGTCAAGGTGCTCACGGAGTTGTTCCTGTTCAAGTCGTAGGTGTGTGAGGTGGGCTTTTTCCTGTTCCAGTAACAGGTTTTGTTCAGCAATGTGCTTCTCTCTTTTAAGGGCTTTGTTTCTACGCCGAATGTGTGTAACAACCAGGACCGATACGCATAGTCCCAAGAAACTGGCAATGACGTAAAACGTCCGTAGCCTTGCTTGGTAGGCAGCTTCATCTTCGAGAAATAAAATCCGCTGGTCACGTTGCTCAGTTTCATATTTCTCTTTTATCTCGTTAATGATTTTTGTTTTTTCTTTATTGAAAAGTGTATCCTTGATCGCTTGGTATTGACGGTTATACTCGTAAGCGTTTTTAAAGTCTCCCACATGAGCGGAAATACTGATGAGCGTGCTATAGATTTTTGCCTCTTTCTCTTGCCAGTTCTGCTTTCTCGCAATGGCCAACGCCTGAAGACAATAGTCATTTGCTTTATCGTATAGTTTCAATCCTTCGAAGGCAGCTGCCAGTGCATGCAGGGCGTGCATGTTGCCGTAGGGATTCGCTAATTGGGAAAACCAAATGAGTGCCTTTTGCGCGCTGTCGCGTGCTGCTATATATTTCCCTTGAAGGCTGCTTATCTCGCTGAGATTTACCAACTCGGTGGCAACGCTAAATGAATCACGCAGAGCATAGTTGATATGCAAAGCTTTTTGGTGACTTTGAAAGGCACCCGTAAAGTCATCTAGTGCTTTTTTTATGATGCCCATGTTTCCGTAGTCATCTGCCAGACTACGCTGGTTGCCTAACGATTCATCGATCTCCTTGGCGCGACTGAGGTAGTTTAAAGCTGCGTTGTAGTCGAGTTGCTCTTTATAAAGTTTGGCAATGTTGCTAAGCGTACCCGCCTGGCCTTTTATGTCATGTTGTTCTTCCTGTAAACGAAGTAGTTGGGTAAACGCTTCCAATGACCGCGCATAGTCTCCACGCAAAGCATAGATAATTCCAAGTGTGTTGGTTGCTTTCAGCACTCCTTTTTTGTATTGGATGGTCGTAGACAAACCCAATGCACGTTGTCCGAAATCAAATGCACTGTCGTTGTTGCTGAACAAGTACTCATCGGCCAGTTGGTTAAGGACATCAACTTGCATGGAGTCTTTGCTCGTCAGTAACACGCGTTGTAAAGAATCTTTTGGCGCTATGGATTGGGACTGGACTTGTTGGTAACTCCCCAAATAGATCACTAATGTGAGAAGGATTGAGAACGTCATTTCAAGAAAGGAAAAATCGAAACTATACAATTGTGGTAGTGACGGAATGCGCGACGTCAGTTGGGGTGCATAATTGCCCGAAGTTGCCAAAGTCATAAAAATCCGGTTAAAAGCGTCTTCATCACATGAGTGAAGAATGGAGATTTTAAGTCCGAAATATGCGTTTTTGCGCTTGAGAATAGTTGTCCATTTTACTGTTTACGAATGCGTAGCCAATGGCAGCTAGCATATTTTAACGATATATTTTTATATATAGAATAATGCAATTGGTAACTTTGTCCATCAAAGCTTAGCTTGGTTTTGCATTTTTATCGTATGAAGTTAAGTATGGGATACAAGATTGCGCATCACGATCAACTTGTCCGACAGGCGGAGAGCTTCGTGACAAGCCATCTAGGCCAGTCGTTCAGCATCAAAGACGTTGCGCAAGATTGTTCTGTGTCGTATTCGCATTTTAATAATTTGTTTTCCTTCTATCAGGGGGAGCCTTTCTGGCAGTTTGTGAAAAGGAAACGCCTCGAATACGCCGCCGGTTTGCTACGACATAGCGGTCATAGCGTTTCGGACATAGCTGAACTCAGTGGCTATGGAACGAAGCACTCGTTTGCCAAGGCATTTGTGAGTCACTTTTCTTTTACAGCCCGGGAATATAGGGGACTCGAAACATTGCCGGAACAAGCAAAGACACTCAGCGTGGTAAAATTATTTAGCAAGCTGGACGCGGATAAGCTTTGGGAAGACCAAAAACCGCAGCGAATCAAGCTACCGGATCTCAAACTATACTATACCATCCCTTCAAAGGATAAGCCCGTAGAAGAGTATGTAGCAAATATCAACTTTATCAGGGCATCGCTGCAGCTGAGCCTAAAAAAAACGGACACTTTTATCCGAGTTGTTACGGGGACTCATGATGCTGTGCCCGCAACCTCGTATGAAAAATTGAAGGCATACTTTGGTATTATCCTGCCCCGTAATTCAAGTAATAGTTTGTTACGTCTATACCCTGAACAGCTTCTATTTGAAAAGAATATGCCAGGTGGAAATTACTTGCGTTTAGATCTTCCCATGGATTGCATGACGGCCGGACTATTAGCATATACCTTCATCGATCGCGCCACAGCTAGCGGATATTTTAAAATGGCAGGAAACCATTTCTTTATTGCCCTGCTGAATGACTTTGCCTGTGAGTGCTATATTCCGTTGTACGTTTGATCGCATAGTTAAAATACGGAAATAGACTCGCTATGAGTGCGCGCCGCAAAAATGGAATTGTGAGCAATTAAAGTTTATGGTAGAGCACTGAAATGGAAAGACCATTACTATCATGACCAGGATTTCTTTCATGGCTGGGATGATCACCGTTTGAAAAATGAATGTGCCAAACCGCTAGTTGTGTTGTAACGTGCTTGTTAATTTTTATTTCCGTGCCGATTCCATATTTGGGGCTTCCGTTTAATCGTGTTCCTTCACGGTTGTCACCAAAAAATCCAGAGGGTTTGGGGTAATTTTCGGCAAACACAATAAGTCCGGCTCCGCTTTGGAAAAATAGCTTGAACGTTTTATGATGTATGGGGTAGAAGCGGACGAAAGGTCGTATACCAAATCCCCACGTGTTATTGATTTCATCTTGTACATGTGCCACAGAGATTTCTGCTCCAAGCGACATATACTTCCGAACTTTGAATAGTATACCCACATTGTTCTGGTATACGGTTGTCTTACTAGCATAATATCCATACGAGATTCCGATATCCTCGTAAAATGAAACTCGATTGCTCATCGCTGCATCCATCTTAGTAAATATCAAAATAGCCGTTGCCGCCAACGCAGGTATATATATACCATTACCTGTATGGAGACTCAAAGGACTGATGCCTAATGGATTTTGATACCATTTGGTGAAAGGTGGATATTGGCCAACGGAAGGACGCTGACCGCAGCAAGTGAACATTTGTACAAATAAAAGGGCACCCAGCAGTGTAACAACTTTTAAAAGTATAGATAGTTTCATCATCGCAATTTTTTCCGATCGTTTGAATTTATATTCGTTCGGTAAGTACTCCAGAAAAAACCGTACATCGAGAATTTAATTAAAGCCTCCTCATCGGTACGTGGACAAAGTCTTTTTTGTAAACTGTTGCTACGAGGATACACTCATGATTGAATAAAGCGTATACATGTGCTCGGTTTATATTACTCGTTACGCCAATAGAACTCAATATTTCTGTTGTACTAACTTGAAAATACCCCAAACCTATAGTCAGAGGGACGTTTCTTTTAAAATAACAAATTGAATGGGACAATGTGACATATCAAATGGACGGAATTAACTTTGAAAGTACGGAAGAGCAGTCCCCGCCACCCAATGATTGTATAAGGAGCTAATAACCAAAAATTAGACCGTGCCACGAACTTGACTTGAAAACCGAGTTCAATCGGCCGTTTTCATAATAACGGTAAACAAGAGTATATATCAGGGATTGACTTTTTACAGGATTTAAACGTATAGCTATGGAAATACTTGCACCAATAACGCGCAAGTTATAGTTGTTGTTACCTTTTTCGTCAATGTGCCTGTTGGCGGGCATTTAGTTCTACGAAATGCAACTAGAAACGTCAGCTAAATAATAATTTGTAGCAAAGGTATATCCGCATGGCACGATTTGTTATAGTTCTTGGATAAACAGCTATTATGTAACTTTATACTATATTTATACAACACGGTTATATATTATATGTTGATTTTGTATGCTGAGGATGATATTGATGACTTCGATTTTTTCTATGACGTTAGTCGTTCATTTCGTCCTGGTTTAGAATGCGTAAATGCTATAAATGGTATTGAAGCTCTTGAGTTTCTCGAGACGACGAAGCGACTCCCTGATTTTATTGTTATAGATATTAATATGCCCGCTATGGATGGGAAAGCATGTTTGAAAGCTATTAAGAGCGATGCCCGCTTTTCTGCTATACCTGTAATTATATACTCAACTAGCCGTGATCCCAGGGATATTGAGATCTGCATGCAGTTAGGTGCTACAGATTATCTCATGAAGCCCAACACAATGGAGGAAGCTGTAGCAGGATTGTCGAAGCATTTTAAGCTTGGAGAAAAGTCACCGTAAGGCGTGTTTTTGATTTGGTATGGTGTCTTTCTTTGTGGGAAAAGGAAATCAGAGCCCCAGTTACATTCAAAACGACCAGAGGCACCACAATTAGACAATAAACTCTAAAAGTTATGGAGAATGCAGGTTTGTTGTCAGGTAATGTTGGGATTT
Source organism: uncultured Chitinophaga sp. (assembly GCA_966211525.1). GTDB lineage: Bacteria > Bacteroidota > Bacteroidia > Cytophagales > Cyclobacteriaceae > Ohtaekwangia. The sequence continues at coordinate 17,433 of CBIHOZ010000093.1, forward strand.
TATCTATCGTACTGTGGATTCGAGCTATATATATTATAATGAAGTTAAAGTCTCCTTAAAACATTTATCTAATTCAAAGCTAAGCGGAACGTTTGTTATAATGTTCTTGGTCCGTCTGTCTCGTAATGGATTCATACTTAAATTGACTCGTAGAGAGTACCACAATTAAAAACAACAAACAACTACAATTTTTCATCTAAAAGATGTTACGCATGACTTTGTAATTTTTTGTCTATCTATCGTTTTATGAAAGTTGAACGCTATACTCTCAGACTCATTTGAAGTTGCGTCCTTCTGGAAAAATCTTAGCCTGTATAATTTTATTTTCCTGTAATGATTTATCGTTACGTAAAAATGGTGACGTAGTTTCATCGGGACGTGCCCGATCAAGTGACAATTCAGATGTACTAAGTCTGTTGAGTAATCTTGATAAGTTGTAGCACCGCTTTACTACTACGTGTATCACTTCTCCTTCCCGTTGTAGTTTGCCTTCTACCATGAGTAGTTTTGATTGAATGATTTCCTTTCGATATTCATCGAAGAGTTTTTTGAATACCACGAGGTTGGCTGTCCCGGTTTCATCTTCGATCGTAATAAAGCATATACCACTTGCCGTTCCTGGACGTTGCCTTACCAGCACAAGTCCAGCTACTTTTATCGGATCTCCGTCCTTCGCGTACTCCAATGACGAGGCTGTGCTAATACGTAGTTGCTCCAGTTCCTTTCGTACAAAACTTACCGGGTGAGCTTTTATTGATAAGGATGTAGCCGCGTAATCCTGTACAACATGCTCCGACGGTGTCATTTCCGGCAAGACTATATTTCGTTCATCCATATCCAGTTGTTGCTGACTCGAAAAAAGACCGCGCGGTTGATAATCTTGTGTGGATACATTCCATAATGCTTTTCGCCTGTCATCACCGATAGAACGAAATGCATCTGCGTCTGCTAGTTTCTCAAGCACAGCCTCTGAAAGCCCGGTTTCACGCAAAGCAGCAATGGAAGTGTAGCCAGCTTGCCTTGCATTCATTAAGAGTTTTATATCATCTTCACGCAAGCCCTTCACCTGTCGAAACCCCAGCCGAAGCGCGCGATAATTTTCAGACGATGATTCCAGTTTGTTATCCCAGTCGGAATAGTTTATATCAATTGGTAAAACTTCTACACCATGTTTACGAGCATCGCTTACAATTTGTGCCGGTTGGTAAAAGCCCATGGGCATACTGTTGAGCAATGCACACGCGAATACATCCGGGTAATAACATTTTATCCATGATGATATATATACCAGTAATGCAAAACTCACGGCATGACTCTCCGGAAATCCATAGCTGCCAAATCCTTCGAGTTGTCGAAATACACGTTGCGCATACTCTAATGTATACCCATTCTTAATCATTCCTTTAATGAGCTTCTCTTCGAAGTGAGAAACCTTTCCCTTGGCCTTGAACGTTGCCATGCTTCTGCGTAGTTCGTCTGCTTCGGCCGGTGTAAAATCTGCAGCAACAATAGCGATCTTCATCGCTTGCTCCTGAAATAACGGCACACCCAACGTGCGTTCAAGTATATCTTTGAGCTCCTTGGAGGGATATACTACTTTCTCTTCGCCATTTCGTCTGCGAAGGTATGGATGCACCATATCACCTTGTATAGGGCCGGGTCTTACAATAGCAACTTCAATTACCAGATCGTAGAAACACTTCGGTCGTAATCGTGGCAGCATCGATTGTTGTGCGCGGCTTTCAATCTGGAAGACTCCTATAGTATCGGCGTGACTTACCATGTCATACACAGCCTGATCGTCCTGGGGTATATTTGCCAGCGTGAGATCCAGGTTATAGTGCTGCTTGGCAAGATCAAATCCCTTGCGTATACAGGTAAGCATACCAAGTGCCAGTACATCGATCTTGAGAAACCCCAGTGCTTCGATGTCATCTTTGTTCCACTCAATGTTCGTGCGATCTTCCATTCGCGCATTCAGGATGGGACAGAGGTCTGCCAGATTACCTTCTGTAATAACGAAGCCTCCTGTGTGTTGTCCTAATTGACGCGGAAAGCCCATAAACTGTTCCGTGAGTTGTAATACTTTACGAATGATCGGATCATCCGGATTTATACCCTGACTGATGATACGATCCCTATCAAAGCCTTCATCCCGGAAATCCCAAATCAATCCCGCCAGTCGTTGAATGGTATCGATGGACAAGCCCATGGCTTTCCCAACGTCACGGATGGCACCCCGATGATGTTGTTGTGTAACTGTTGCCACGATCGCTGCACGATCACGTCCATACTTACGATATATATACTGCATGACTTCCTCACGCCTCTCATGTTCGAAGTCTACATCGATATCCGGAGGTTCATTGCGAGCCGAAGAAATGAAGCGCTCAAATAATAAATCGAATTTTGAGGGATCCACTGAAGTTATACCCAGACAATAGCACACCGTAGAGTTAGCCGCAGAACCGCGACCCTGACAAAGTATTTTTTGAGAGCGCGCATAACGCACGATATCATGCACCGTTAAAAAATACTCGGCGTAGTTTACTTCTTCAATGAATTTCAGCTCGTAGTTGATACTGGTTTGTATTTTCTCAGGTATACTGTCTCCATAGATCTCTTTTGCTCCTTGCCAGGTAAGAAAGGTAAGCTCTTCGTGTGGTGTTCGGCCCTCACTCGTGATTTCTTTCGGGTATCGGTATTTGAGCTCGTCAAGGGAGAATGTACAGGCATCTGCTATAACTTGAGTTTGTTGAATAGCTGCCGGGTACTGCCGGAAAAGCCTGTGCATTTCTTCCATAGGCTTGAGATAGCGCTCGGCATTGGCATGCAGACGAAACCCTGCGTTATATATAGTACATTTTTCGCGGACGCACGTAGCTATATCTTGTAACTCCCTGCGTTGGGCAGTATGATAATGTACATCGTTAGTCGCCACGATCGGCATTTGCAGTTGTGTTGCCAGTTGAAATATACGATGTACTTTTTTCGCATCATCCCCGCTATAGGTGCGCGTCACCGCGATACTCAGAGCCGGGCCCAATACTTCCCGATATTCACGAAGCGCTGTTTTGAAGTCGTTGTCGAAATCAAAAGCAGTATTCAGCGACATGGGAGGCAGCGCTATAAATTGGATGCCTTCTGAATGCTGATATACGTCTGCTTTGTATAAATCACATTTACCTTTTTCTGTGCGCAGATTTCCTGTTGTAAGTAAATTTGATAGCCTGGCATACGCTGGCATATCAGTAGGGAAGGCCAGCAGGCTTGGACCATCGAGTAGGTCAAGTGTACAGGCGGGTATAATTCGTATCCCGGCTTTTTTTGCTGCTACGTGTCCCCGCACAATACCAGCTAAGGTATTGCGATCGGTTATGGCGATTGTTGTATACCCGAGAGCGGCAGCCTGCTCAACCATTTCTTCCGGATGCGAAGCTCCGCGGAGGAAGCTGAAATTTGTTGTCACCTGTAGCTCTGTGTACTTCATGCGATAGATTCGAATCTATATATATAGGGCGTCTGTCTAAGCAAAAAACTCCTTCGTGGTAAGCAGGAGAACCAGTCCGTAGTTAATAGCGAAACCAGATGGAAACATAGCGCTTAACCATATTTATCCGGCCTGCTTTTGCTCTTCGGGTAATGTAAATGAAGGTTGATATACGGGCACCAGGCGTCCGTCCATCCATAGGATATCCCAGGTTCCGGGTTTACCGTTGCGTATGCGTTGTAAATGTACCCGCCACTTTGGACACCCTATACCGGGAAGGCCATTTATAGGATCACTTGGCAGGGGAGAGATTTGCCAGCGCGATATACATGCAGTCGTCCCGATCGCGCGAGGCTGGTTACGCAGCATGAAGCCCGTAACTTGACTTTCTTCTACTGCCAGTTGAAGACGTCTGGAATGTGTGAAGCTCATGTTGGGAAGTTCACCAACTACGGCTGTAAGCGCACTGCATTTGAGTGCTTCATCTAATGCCCACAGCGCATCTTTTTCTTTTTGAACGTCAATGAAAATAACACGATCCGGATTCACGCCAAAGTTTTGCAATGCCGGTGGAAAAAGCATACGCGAAGAACTTATCCAGAGTGTCACACCCTTCTCAGCCATCAGTATACTAAGGAGTCCACTCATAAATCCGATCGCAGCCGCTGTCTCTTCTGGTTTTGTAGAAACAAATTCATGAATGGCACCCAGCGGAAAAGACGCATTGGGAAACGCTTCCCGGAGTGGTCCCAAGCCAATATCTAAAGCAGTATTGTTTACTGCTTTAAAGCCCTGCATCCTCAAAATGTCTGTCTGCAAGACTGCCCGCATATTCTCTTTTCCACTGACTGACATAGACGAATTGTATAGTGATGGCCCAAAGATAGTAACTAATATTATTAGATTTAAAACTAATAATATTGGTTTTTGATTTTAGTTTTTTATTCCTTTGTAGCATCTGAAATGGCAAGATCAGTTCATTAGTTAACCAATAAACTGATTAGTCTATGCATGCATGCGGGCCTTACAATGTGGCTGCATTGCGCACAATTTCCGGCGCAATACATTACGTACTGACGCAGTACAAACAATCTGAAATTTCCCAGCGTGACTGGGAGTATTTATGCAGTCATCTCAAGATTAGTTTGTCCACGATCTATTGTGTCGAGGTGTCGGAGAGCGGTTTTCTCTTTTCCTGCAGACACATTTCTTTTCGATACCATCACCATGCTTTTTCTGAAAAACGCGTAGTAGAAATTCTTAAATGATTTTATTTATGGCAGAGCATAAATTCGATAGAGGACACTATAAAGTTCCCAACACTATACAAGTGGTTGGTGCCATTAAAAATATCGAGATCCAATTGCATTGGAGTGATGGTACAACAAGAGGTTTTAAAGGTTTTGACGATGTTCATCAATTTGCCGATTTTCTAAAGCAAAACCCTGCCCTCGCCGAGGCGGTAGGATATGTAAAAAAGAAATCATAGTCCAATATATATATCGAGTGAGTATGGCGCGTGACAGGAAGGCTATGCCGTATCAGTGGAAGATTACACTTCGGTATACATATATACCAGCAATCGGCAATGATTTGACCCCCCGAATTGTATTTGAGGACTTCGTTAATATATTGGAGCTTGCTAACTATTTGCGCTGGGAACCGGAAAGGGCCGTACAAATCGGCTATGGAAAATTGCCGTCTAATCACATTCCGTCCGGCCGATCAACGGATGTTACACTTTTGTTATGGTTTAAAGCACACCAGTATGAACTGCATGCAGAGTTTGCCAATGTACATTCATTCGCACGGTTTTTGGATTGCAATTCGGTAATCGCCGAATGTGTCAACTATAAGTCAAAGGTTGTCTAGTATACTTCATATGTAACGTACGCTTAAATGATATATCTTCCGAAGTTTATTACGTTCACAATTTAAGTGTACCGTCTGTAATATACATGGCAGCTAAGAAAAGTGAAAGTACGGCTACGTTTAATAGGAGGTATATAAGCAATGTTACAGGCAGATACTTTTGTTTATACCGTTGCCCTTTGTAGGGAAGGATCGCAAACACAACAGCCGCGATGGCACTTACTATAGGTCCGAAGATGCACATGATGATGAAAGACGAAAGGAAAGCTATAAATTTAGTTACCCCTGCATCAGAAATTTCCGTGACCAGGTAGCCGAAAAGCAGATTCGACGCGGTGGTACAAATTAATAGGAAGATATATAGCTTTCTCTTTATAAACAGAACATTGTTGGTTTGTAAAGGAGCAGGTGGCAGCAGGTCGGTATCCAGAATTTCCATCAAAATTTTTAAAGCATCAAAGCTACTGCTTTCGTTAGCTATAAATCATTTTTTAAGTACTGGATATTACGTTTGCAGCTTTCTGCAGCAGTTTGTTTTACTTCAGGCCAACGGGACGTTTCTCTTTTGTCCATGCCACAGCATCTCCCGCTCGTTTGGATATAGTATATCCAATATCAATGTCCACATCTGAGCATTCAATTTTGCCGGTATTAACGTTGATCCATCCGTGAGAAAATACCTGGCCGAGATCCCGCTTGTCGAGTACCTTACCACATCCTTCGCATATGTAAAAATGGCTTGCTTCATTATAGTTATCTTCGTTCATAAGGTTTACGTTACGTAGTTCGTTACATACCATTTTGTAAAGTCTGAGTCCGGATACACGCGGCATATACCATTTGCTAAGTCTTTTACTGCAACGGTGATATCTTCATCTTCAGAGCCTCTTTCCAACCAGTCACGTTGCTGTATATGAATTTCATTCATTGCCTGATGAAATTCGTCAATGGCAGCAACGGTTATCGAGCCTTCAATAGCATCGTCTATTTCTGCTCTTTTCAGGTGTACATCGAAAACATCGTTTCCTTCCGGGTAACCAACAACTGCCCATCGGTACCCGATAGCAACCACGTTTTCAAATCGAAAAGATATTTCACAGTCATTGATTTTTTTTAGAATTACACCTATATCTGCCAAGGTGATTTGTGCTTGCTTTTTGCTGGTTACAGTATTCATAAATACTTTGTCAGAAATTTGTTGTTCTTGATTGCTATCTTCCTATCCAGGACATCCCTAAACAGGTCGCCTTTTCTTTTAAGCCGTTTGTGCATAGACTCTATGGTAAAACTTTCAGGAACGAGTGATGTTGTCAGCTCTTTCCATTCGATAGGAGTGGAGACATTGGGATGTTTATACGGGCGCACACTATACGGTGCAGCTACCGTATCGGCAAAATCGTTTTGGTTGGGATCAATATATACCTTATTCCCTCGCTTTTGGATGCTCACTTCTGTAGTTGTAAGCGCAGGTATAAGCGTATTTACTTCGCAGGCTATATTTTCAGCTATGCTACGCGCCTGCCCGAAACTGAAATTATTGCACGGTATGTATATATGCAGGCCCGTTTTTCCGCTCGTTTTTATATAGCTTTTCAGCTTCGATTGCGTTAGTACCTGATGTGCTGCCTTGGCTACTTCAATGACTTTAATGAAGTCTTCATCACTAGGATCCAGAACGATAATTATGAAATCGGGCGATTCGGCGTTGCCAACACTTGATGTCCAGGGATTGAAGTCGATGCACCCAAGATTTACCGCATAGAGTAGGGTGGGCAAATTGTTGCAGACCAGGTAATCAATCATGTCACGCTTGCCGTGTACTTTGTGTTTGCGTGGCGTAGTAAAAATATCAGCGCATGCAGGCTGGCGGTGCTCCATGTCTTTTATATATAGTCCAGGTGCATGGGGACCTTTTAACTTCAGGTGTAATGATAATGGCCGTTGCTTCAAATGGGGAAGTATATAGTCTGAGACGCTGTTGTAGTACTGGATAAGATTTGCCTTGTATATATCTTTCCATAGCCTTTTGTCAACATTGTATATTGTAATGCTGCAATCATCGATGACAAACTCTTCCTGATTGGAGATGGGTTCGGACTCAACTTCCGGCCAGTTGCTATCTTCTGTCGAAGGCAGCGATCTTTTTAAAATGGCGTTGTTACCAGTGCTCGGTTTTGTTTCGCTTTTTGGATTCTGGTGGCTTTGTGCGCGCTCCAGTAAAACCTGTTCTGCTTCTTTGTCATTACGAAAGCCAAGAAATATAGCGGGCTTACGAATACGACCGGACTTGGTTAAGGTTGAATATTTAATGTTAGCAACTAACTTTGGTTGTACCCAATGTACTATACCTTCATAGTCAACTTCATTTACAAAAGGACTTTTAGTCGTTTCTATCGCTTTTAGTTTCTTTACTATAGCCGGCATGTCACGCTCTTTGTAACCGCCCCCGGCATGACCGAACCATTTTAGTTTGTTGTCTTGGTAGGCACCAAATAAAAGCGTTCGGAAATAACGCGAAGTTTCAGATTCCACCCAGCCTCCAATTACAAATTCCTGCTTTTGTTCCACGGGTATTTTATACCAGAGTTTACTGCGGTCGTCTTCTATATACTGGCTGCTTTTGTTTTTTGCTACAATACCCTCAAGACCCAGTGCTTGGATTTGTTCATATAGGGCGATGCCGTCCGTAAAGTGTTCGCTATATTTGAGTGTGTGTGAACCGGCAAGTGTTTCTTGGAGGATTTGTTTTCTTTCAAGGAGCGTGCGCCTGGTGAGATCTTCACCATCAAGCCAAAGTATATCGAAAGCATAAAAGACAACACCGGAGTTTTGCCCGTTGAATTTTTGGAGCGCATCGAAATCTGGTTTGCCTTCACCATTGAGCACAACGGCTTCGCCATCGAGAATAAGATCGTGTTTGAGTTCTTTTAATGCGCTTACAAGGGGTGGGTATTTTTTTGTGTAATCCAGTCCACCACGGGAGTCGAGTCGCACGTGTTTGTGGTTCTTGTAGGCGATTATTCGATAGCCATCCCACTTCACTTCATAGACATAGGCAGGATCGTTAAATGGTTTTTTTAGCAACGTGCACAGCATGGGCTTTACAGCCGTAGGCATGATCGCTTTTATCGTTGTCGCAGAACGTTTGGTGTGCTTCGTCATTTGTGGACGAACTCCAAAAGTGTGCCCTGCCCGGACTTAGTAATGCCTTGATTATACGGCTGACGCTACGGCCGTTTTGTAATATGCGCAGACTTTATTCATGACACACTCGGGACATTTCGGGTTGGTGGGGCGGCATATCTCCCGACCCAAGAATGAAATGGCCATTCCGACTTCGCCCCAATCTTTTTGTTCCATTGCATCCATCAGTTGCTTTTCGATTTTCTTGGGATCAGATCCGGATGCCATGCCTATACGGGGCGCTACCCGCACCACATGAAGGTCTACTATAATTCCCTCAGCAGCTACACCGGATTCCCGCATGATAACATTCGCGGATTTTCTACCGATACCGGGTAACTCGGTTAGACCTTCCATGGATGTTGGAATGTTCTTATCTGCCTTCAACGTTGACGCAATTTCTAATAGCCATTTCGTTTTATTTCGGAAGCTTCTAACTTTAGAAACAAATGGGTACAGCATATCGGCTGTCGCTGTGGTAAGTGATTTTAAATCGGGAAAATTTTTGAAGAGTTCTGGTGCCAGCTTGTTGATGTTTCGATCTGAATCCTGGGCGGATAAAACGACCATTACCAGCAGTTGATAGGTATTGTTATAGTCAAGCGGATGCTTTTTGCCTTTGTATTTTTTTAATAATGGTTGAATTTCTTTTTTCCAGTTGATAGCCGCCATGGAGATAGGTTTACGAAGGTAATTTATAAAATGTCGTAGAAACGTGTTGCCTTCGGGAACAAAGATTTAGTGTATCTTTATGTTTGGTACCTCGTGCACGTGGAAGAATTTACGAAAACCGATCTTATAAATTTTATAGCGAAAGGCTATCGCTTTCTGCTGTACACGAACATGGACCACTTTGCCATACTTACTCCCCTTCAACAGGAGTGCCCAACCACGGATTCATCCTATATCATTTCAATACAAGACGAACAGTGTATAGAGATGGCAAACGGAGTTGACGGCTTCTCGTTTTATACCTTCCATTAAAGTAAAGCTACATTCCTAACAACTATGCTGCGTATTGCATGCGAGCCATATTTAAATGCGCTGTAATTCGTTCTTGTATTTGTGCTTCAAAAAGACTGTCGTTAAACACAGCAACATCGTTTACACTGAGGTATTGTTTCATTAAAGGCATGTAGTCAACATCGAACGGTTCATCCTTATAGTCGTCAAGCGCCCTCATAATTTGTGTATACTTTTCCGGCGGTACATTTCTATGCATCACAACATCAACATAGTTGTTAAGGACAAGCATAACGCGATGTGTTGCACGCTTCTTCAAATTTCTGAGCGCTTCATTGACGGTTTTCAACCAAGCAGGATCGTTTGTGTTGCTGGTGTCTGGCAAATTCCAGATACCATCAGGTGTTCTGACTTGTCTCATGGCTTTTTAGTGTTTGTGTTCAGAGATTTTGCCTGAGACAAAGATAAT
>CBIHOZ010000094.1:0-26563 GCA_966211525.1 uncultured Chitinophaga sp.
GCGTGTAAAATCGGTGATCCGCCGAAAAAGCATGGACGGCCAGAATATAATTGAACTGAACAATGTAAAGATTCATGTCGATGACCGGCTTCTCTATGTAAACAATGAGCTTGTATCGCTGCACCGGAAAGAGTTTGATATACTTACCTATTTTATAGCGAACAAGAACCGGCTTATCAACAAAGCTGCGCTGGCAGAACACATCTGGGGCGATCACATCGATCAGGCCGATGATTTTGAATTTATATACTCACAGATCAAAAACCTGCGCAAAAAATTAAAAGACACCGGTGCACAGCTTGAGATACAGGCTGTATACGGTGTAGGCTATAAACTGATCGTTCCTTGAAACTGCTGAACTATACACTGTCCTATCTTTCTATAGCACTGCTCGTGGTAGTGGGTGTGTGGGCTGTTATCTTCTATGTAAATATGCTGGACGAAATTTACGACAGCATTGATGATGGTCTTGAGAATTCGAAGATCCTGATTATTCGTAAAGTAGAAAGCGATACTACGCTGATCCATAAAACAGAATTTATGGAGAGCAATTACGCTATCCACGAGATTACAGATCAACATGCACTACACGTTCGCGACATCTATATGGATTCTACCCTATATATGCAGAATGAAAAGGACTTTGAACCGGTACGCATGCTGAAGACTGTATTTCGTGCTGCGAATGGAAAGTACTACGAACTTCAGATTGTGTCATCGATGGTGGAAGAAGATGATCTGATGGAAGACCTCTTCTACGCGATTATCTGGCTATACATTGTGTTACTGGCCAGTGTCCTTATCATTAACAACGTATTGCTGCGCAGAGTCTGGAAACCTTTCTATACTATTCTGGACAAATTAAAAAATTTCCGCTTGGGAAGTAATGAGAACTTCTCAGCAGAGAAAACCAATGTCAGTGAGTTCAATATTCTGAATGAGACCATATCGTCATTGCTGCAACGCAACATCGCTATATTTAATAGCCAGAAACAATTCATTGAAAATGCATCGCATGAGTTGCAAACACCACTGGCAATCAGCATCAACAAACTGGAACTGCTCACTGAAAAGAACGCACTTTCCGATGAACAACTCCGGGAGATCAGCAGCGTCATCGAATCGCTCGAACGCCTCACGCGCTTGAACAAAACGCTGCTGTTACTCTCCCGCATTGAGAACCGACAGTTTCCTCAAGAGACACCGGTGAATTTCAATGACCTTGCAATAAGACTTGCATCGGCCTTTGGTGATCTGTCTGAATTCAAATCTGTGAAAATATTGGTCGAGCAACCAGGTTCGTGTATATATACGCTCAATACCGAACTTGCCGAGATCCTGTTGTCTAACCTGATCAAGAATGCGATACTTCATAACTATACCGATGGTTCGGTTACCGTAACGGTACATGCCAGCAGTATATCCGTAACCAATACCAGTAACACCGGTGCGCTTGATCAAGGTCATATCTTCGATCGGTTCTACAAAAATTCTGCTGCTAAAAATTCAACGGGGCTTGGTCTTGCTATTGTGAAATCCATAGCCGATTACTACGGGTATACCATTCGCTATAGCTATACGAACCAGCGCCACACGTTTACGATCCAGTTCAACTGATCCGCGTCATACTTTTTTTATATACTATACATTTCTTCCTGATTGTTTCCTGATTCCGATGCTTCCTTCGCACTGTAAACAATCACGCTTATGGTATATCACAGACTATTATTCTCTTTGATGCTATTCTTCATTGCCGGCAGCAATGCGTTTTCACAAACCGGTATCTCTGCGTTACCGGCAAAAGTATCGCATGCTGAACCTGTGTTCTTTGACCTGATCCGCGACCTGGGTGCGCGTAAAGGCGAACGCGAACTAAATATAGGAATGGGCATGGTCAGCACCGATGCCTATACGATTCAGTCTTACCTCGTTGAATATGAATTCGCGCCTGTTAACAGACTGGGAGTAGAAATTGAATTACCGTTCTCTTTTCATAAGGTACGTGAGAATGAAGATCTGGCCCATACCAAAACAGACACAGGACTCGAAGGAATCAAAGCTGCCTTTCAATATTCGTTCTTCGTTTCAGAAAAGCACCAGGCTACGCTGGCGGTTGGGTATATATATGAGATGCATGGAGAAAGTTTTAATATGCTGCGATACACGGGCAGTACACACAATCCATTTTTAATTATAGCCAAACGTTGGGGAAGATTACACACACTGCTCTATACGGGTCCATCATTTGAATCTGCGCAGCAACATCACCTGCAGGCACTTCTCGTCAATACCAATATTGACTATGTATTACCCGGCATGAAAAATTTTATCGGTATAGAACTGAACAAGGAAATAACAAAAGAACACCTGGCGATGATGGTGCGTCCCCAGGTAAAGATGGCGTTGTCCAACCAGGTTGCATTAGGACTCGCCATCGGTATACCAGCGGGTAACACGGAAGAGAAACTGGATTTTCTTTTGCGCTGGATTTACGAACCACGAAAAAAATCATCACGCTAGTCGTTTTTCCTAATTGTTTCCTGATTTGGATCGGACCTTTACACGGTAATTAAACTATAAAAACAATTCATTTATGAAAAAGCTCATCATTCTTCTATTAGCCGTATGGGTATTCAATGTAAACGCTAATGCGCAAGATATACCACAAACACAAGTGCCTTCAGTAGTACTGAATGCATTCCAGGTAAAGTTTCCCAACGCAACGGATATTGACTGGGAATTAAAAGGTGATCAATATAAAGTTGATTTTGAAATCGGAACGCGCGACCATGATGTATGGATCGATAAAAGCGGAAACATTAAAAAGCATAAGGAAGATATAGCTAAAAAAGATCTTCCGCAGGAGATCGTGAAGAAGATCGCGAAAGATTTCGGCAGCTATAAAATAGACGACACGGATAAGGTCGAAGCAGATGGCAAGGTAGTATACCTGGTTGAACTGGATGGCACCGCGGATGATCGGAAAGTGACGTTCACTGCTGCGGGGGATGTGCAGGAAAATATAGCGAACTAATCTTCGATTTTAAAAATCCATTACACAAAGAATACAGAGGAGACACAAAGTTTCACAGAGTTCTTTCTTTGAACCTTTGTGCCTTCTCCGTGTCCTTCGTGCAATGGATTTAAGAGCTAGTCTGTAATTATAAATTTACCAGACACTACCTTTCGCACACCCGTTGCCTTCAATATATATACGGAGCCTCTCGCGTTCAACACAGCCTTGCTATAGCTATAAGTTCTTGATATTCCCATCTGTTTTGAATGGATCACCCGGCCCTGCAGATCGAGTATCTGAAGTTCAACATTTTCGTTTTCTTCAAACCCATTTAGCTGAACTGTAAAATCAGATGAAGCGGGATTCGGGTAGGTTATTATACCTTCTGATGTTTCATCTTTTGTCACCTCTGCAGCAGCTTGTCTGGCAGATGCCGCTGTATAGCCCAACACGCGCCACTCTAATATACCGGTAGACTGTGTTGGATTCAGCATCGATACACGCAGACGATTTATACTGACGGAATTTATACTTACGGTATTAAACGCATTGGTCTGCAGCGGTACATCGGCAAGTTTAATCCACGCAGAACCGTTCCAGTATTCCAGGTATGCCGTTGTCGGTGTCAATACTCCGCCTCCATCGTTGAACCAATATACCTCTGCCGAAGTCACCGTATAGTTCTGTGTCCAATCATACTGTACCCATTGTATGGAATTCGGATTGTTCCAGTTACCATAAGCACCATGCGACTTATCATTGGAATTTGCCGGCACAAAACCATCGTTCACAGCGGCCAGTGTTTCCCACGGAGACACGTACGATGTAGAGCGCGTTGCAAGCGGTGCTATATTGGTTGACGTGCTGTTACCAAGCGCCAGCGTAAAATTCTGTGTAGTCTGTGCACCACATGCGTTGGTGTGGCGTGCTATATATGTACCGGTAAGATTAGACTGTACATTGCTGATCGTGATTTCACGCGTGGATGCAGTATAACCATTCGGACCTGTCCAACTCCATGACCCGCCCGTGTTGGGTGCCGGACCAAACTTTACGGTAGCCCCTGCGTTGACGGTAGCTGAGGAAGTTTGAGTCCAGGCGCCACTGCCAATTTGCGTATACGGAGTAATGGTTGTTGGTGTACAGCTGCTGCAGCCAATGGCTGTCCAACTCATTTCTGCATCTGTGAAATTGGTATAGCTTGCATTGATATCTATATTGGATGCGTGCGATGCGCCTTGTCCGTCACACGCAGTACGGCCGTTGTTGTTATGTGGTGTCTGCAAATATACTCCGGCCGTTGAGCAGCTTCCAATCTCGGCATCCCCTCCCACGACAACACCATTACCATACGTTGATCCCCAGGCCCACGCAACATCCTTGAACGTTGCGTTGCCGGAAAGATTGCTGTTGAATAGTATAGCGCCATCAAGCACCTGCGCGGTGTTGGTATAGCTGCCTCCGTTCACATTGCAGTTGCCGGCAAATTTAGCACTGCCGCTGGCGGTAACATTCTGAAGACGTGCCGTACCTTCTACGCGAACACTGCCGGACAGGTTGGAGCTTCCCAATACAACTGCCTTCGGACCAACATATACCGATGACGCAACGGTAGCGGTACTGGCCACCCAGCCTCCACCATTACTGTGTGCGCTTCCCGGAAACAACGCTTTTAAATCGGCCCGGAAATTACTTTGATAGCCTTCGGGTACAGCATTCTCAATACGAACTTCATACGGATAGCGGTGTATCTTTGGAAAGCCCGGTTCCCACACATAATCGTGCTTCGCGGTTGGTGCGCCCATAACAACGAGGTATAATTTTGATGTTCCGGCTGTGAGCGTATAGGTGGCTTCACCTGTAGATGCACTTTGCATAGGACTATAGATGGGTGTACCTCCTGCGGTAACTTCAACAAAACCCCAGCGCCAACCGGCTTGTGCATTTACTTCGGTGTGCCCTTTAAATTTAATATGTACCGCATTGGAAGCGCAATTCGGGTAAAGCGGAATAATGTTCATACCATAATCCTGCGGTGCCATATAGCGCGGCACAATATAGCGTCCGTTGCTTGCATTAACCTGATCGAGAATAGTATACTCACGCCACAACCACCAGTTCTCGGAGGCCTGTGTCTTGTATATATTTACCTGTGCCCGAATATCAGCGCCAAATCCCTGTGCCGGGTAATCGTAATTTACTTCACGTTTGGCATAGTCGTACATATTATCGCAGAGCTGTGCCTGTGTCCAGCCGCTGATGCGCCTCCACGCTTCCGTTGCTGTTTCGTTGGCGATGGATTCACGCCACAAGCGATTGACGGTGTTATAGCCTCCATAATTTTGCTGGATGTTCATTAACCATTTAAACGTGCTATAGTGGTGGCGTGTAGACGCTACGTGAAAATGGCGTGTCATTAACCAGCGGGGTAAATCTTCGCTCGCGAACGTTGGGAATTCCACACATCGCATATAGTTTGCGTGACATTCCCAGAACCAGCCACCGGGCTCGTAGTTTACAAATCCTCCGTTGGGATTTTGCTGTATATTGTTTTGTCCTTGCAGGGAGTGCGCGAATTCATGACTCAACACATACGGATCGCGGGTTGCTCCGGGATGTACCCACATTGCCCCTATCATATTGTCATACGAACCACCGAAGGCCCAGCCGGTAGGTCCACCACTGCCGGTATAGGTGTCGTTCATCACCACTATAATTTTATAGGTACCTAATTTACCGGTGTTGGGCACGAAACCTATTTCGTTAACAAACTTGGTGAAACTTGCTTCGAGATAGCCTGCGAGTTGTGCCGGATCAAAACGAAGATCAGGATTGGAATAGGTTGCCGGGTTGGTACCGACTACATTTCCCCAGAAAATAACAAAGTTGGTTGACTGATATGTTTTATCCCATGACCATTGGTTCCATGGTGCGGAACTAAACTGGGTGGGTATATATACTGTTTTCTGTGCATATACACCAAGGGATAACAAACATAGTGTGATTGTTAGTAAAACAAATCGTTTCATAGTTTGAAGGTTTGGGATCGATGGACTACTGATTATAGTCGATTAGCAGCGTTTCATATAGACATGATGGTTTTATCTACCCTTCAGCATTATTCCTTTATTTGTACACAGCGGAATATATACCTTTTACTCATAGGCGCATTTATATAGTATACTTCTATATATTCATCAATGAAGGTTGAAACATGCAACAGCATTAACCATCACCGGAAAGTATAATTAAAGCTAAGATGGTTTGTAAGTGTACATTTCACATATATACTCCTGTAGTTGTATTATATTACCAGATATATTAACGATACAACGGCTAGTACATATAGCATATCATAATAGGTTATAACATATACTATATATCAGATAAGGCACAAAAAAAAGCCAGAGATTCTTCCCTGGCTTAGCACACTTTTTTTCCCGCAGAGGACGCTGATGGACGCAGAATAAGTATCTGCGAAAATCTGCGTGTTCTGCGGGCAACAATTATAAAAATTCCATGAGGCGTTTGGTCATGGCATCGCTTTCTGCAATGGAGATTGGTTTTACGAGGTAATCGACCGCTCCGAAATTCATACACTTTCTTTTTTCGTGTTCGTTGTCGGAGGTCGAGTATATAACTACAGGAATCTTGGTATACCGGTTATTCTGTTTAAGTTCAAACAAGGTTTGTGTTCCGTTAAGAATGGGCATGTTCAGATCGAGCACAATCAGTTTAGGCAGTTGTGTATCCTGTGCAAGTCCGTCAAGATAATCGATTACCTTCTTTCCGTTTTTTACAAAGTGTATCCGACCATCATAACCACAATCTGCCAAACATTCTTCCAGAATCAACTGGTCATCAAGATCGTCTTCAGCCACCAATAGACTACATATTTGCTCCATATATTTATACTATAACTTTCTGGTTTACCGGTAATCGTAGTTCAAATAAAGAATATTCATTTTGTTTGGAACTGGCGGAGATTTTGCCTCCATGCAGTTCCGCTATTTTTTTACAGATTGAAAGACCGATGCCTGTGCCGGGATATTCATCGCGGCTGTGCAGGCGCTCGAAGAGTCCAAAGATCTTTTCACTATACTGCTGATCGAATCCTATACCATTGTCTCTTACCCGAATCGATACTTCATCACCGTCATCTTCAGCAGATATGTCAACAACGGGTGTAACTTCGGGACGGGTATATTTCAGTGAGTTGGAGATAAGGTTTACCAACAGCTGCCGCAGTCGTAATGGGTTGCCCACCACCACCGGAAGCGCAGACACATTAATCACAGCATCCTTCTCGCGAATGATCAGCTCAAGATCTTTGAGTATATCATTTACGGTAGCATTCAAATCGACATCTTCCGTTGCCAGCTTTTGCTGGTGCAGCTGTGAGTATGACAGCAAATCCTGGATCAGCTCACGCATACGCGAAGCCGCATGGGTCATGTTATTGAGTATCGCTACACCGCGTGCGTCTATGGCATCGCTATACTTCTTCTTCAGCACATCGGTATAATAAAATAATTTTCGCAGCGGCTCCTGCAGGTCGTGTGACGCCAGGTGTGCAAACTGCTCCAGCTCGTAGTTGCTCCGGTTAAGTTCTACTACTTTTCGCTCCAGCTCGCCCTGGTATTCATATAGCTGCTGCTGGGTAGCTTTCAGTTCTTTGTTATTCTTCACCGTTTGTTCGATCGTCTTCTGCGCATGTATGTCTACGAGAAAACCGATCCACCCGGTAATGATTTCCTTTTCATTTTTTAAAGGCGTTATGGAAAGTATATGCCATATATACTCTCCTGTTTTTTTTTCGCGAATCCTATATTGGCCCGACAGTGGTGTTTGTGTAGCCAGCATACTTTGCAGGTCTTTGGAGAATGACGAAAAATCTTCGCTATGAATAAAGTTCTGCCATGCGTTTGACTGCAATTCACGCGGTATAGCACCCAAAAAATTCTGCAGCCACTGATTGGCGAAACCTATCTGCCCATGTTTACTTACAGAGAACATCATCAGCGGCAGCGTGTCTGAAAGTATCTTATGCTCATTTTCAGTTTCACGAATCTTGTCAGCCATGTCCTGAAGCTGCTGATTCTTTCTTCTCAGCTCATCATAGGCCGAAAGCGGTGGTTCCTTATCAAAGTATTCTTTAATTGAATTAATCTTGGCTTCGGTAAGTAAACCGCCATAGTTTATCGGGTGTCGTAATACTACCAGGATTTCCTTTTGTTTACGCAGTACCTGTACATCGCCAACCAGTCTTCGTGCATATATAACTGCGTCATCATTTTTTATCAGGAAATCACTTTCATCCGCTACTTCGGTTCTGAAGAACTTACGGCCTCCTATACTTTCAATGAAAAAAGTAGCGGCAGCATCTGTACCATAGTCAATAGCACACCGGGATATTTCCGATACAGCTGTAGCAATTGATGTTTGCACCACCAGCGAGCAGCCGGAAAGTTCCACCAGCTTCATTGCCCGTTTATGAGCAAGGATCACATCCATTTCATTGTCAAGCTTAACCGAAACTATCTGCTTCATTTGTCTGATATTACTTTGCCTATGAAAACTGACGAATCATCTGTCCGCCGGTTGAAATCTTTATAGAGTGCTGCCGCGAGCAGCGTGCTATCGTATTTCAGGATAGAAGGATATTTGCCTACATCCCAACGCGTGCGTAAACCATCGGAACACATGATTAGCTGTTGATTTTTCTCAGCGGGAATGATCGTGTCGTTCATCGTGCCGGGTATATTTAGTCCGATAATTCCATTGTATGCCATATAGTGCTTGAACAGTATGCCACCATACACCCGCGTAAAAATATTACCGACACCACAGATTTTCCATTCTTTGGCACGAAGGTTCAGAACAGCGACTGATGCAACGAGGCCACGCGTCTTGCGCACGTGTGCATGCATTTGCCGAATGATTTCTGCCGGTTCATTCGCCTGCGTGGTGATCATCACTTCAATCGCTTTCATCACCGCTTCGTGCGCATGCTCGCCATGTCCTAAACCATCGCCCAGAAAAACTTTTATATAGTCTTTACCGCGTTTCACATAGTATCCATCACCACAAACATTTTCTGCCGGTTTGGGAACACATACTGCCGTTACTTCAAGGTCAGTTCGTTTCTTCTCGCGGGCTTTCGCTGATTTTACAACCGTATGGGTAAGCGTTCCCCACTTGGGAAGAGAGTATATTTCAAAAGTACTGCTCAGCCGCTGTATAGCGCCTAAACCCTGCCCCAGCGTATTGGTTGTTGAGACACCATCGCGCATGACTCTGTGAACATCAGCTATACCAGGGCCCTGATCGATGGTGATAATTTCCAGGCGCGGTCCCTCCTCCTCGTCCTGCATGCGGTATAGCATTTCGCCACCACCTGCGTGCTTGATCAGGTTGGACGTAAGCTCGGATACAATGATATCAATTTCCGCCACGCGACTTTTTGTAAAGCGTGTTTGCAGCAATTCATGATGAATCTGGCGTTTGATAAAGGCTACAAAGCTCCGATCTTCGATGCTATAGCTTGTAAAAACTTTATCCATTTTTCCATTTTACAACGGTAACCGTTGTGCCTTTACCAACCTCTGACACTATATTGAACTCACTCACCAATCTTTTCGTGCCGGGCAGTCCGAGTCCCAGGCTTTTACCAGTCGAGTAACCGTCTCTCAATGCAAGACTGATATCGGGTATACCCGGACCTTTATCTTCGAAGACAAGCCGGATTCCATTCTCTCGTCCTTTACTTATCACTTCAATATATACCTTCCCGCCATTTGCATACTTCAGCATGTTTCGCACAAGTTCGCTGGCAGCTGTAATGATCTTGGTTTGGTTTACCAGGCTCATTCCAATCTTGGTTGCATATTCTTTGATCCTGTTGCGAAAAGGAATTACATCCTGTTCCTTGACAATGGACATTATGTCTTTACTCAACGTCACCATCATCGTCAGACTCCATGTCGTTCAACGCTATTTTCGTGCGAAGGAGCTCCATGCCTCTCTCTACGTTGAGTGCACTGTGCACGCCTTTCAACGGCAGGCCCAACTCAACCAGTGTAATAGCCACGGCCGGCTGCATGCCAACCACAACGGTTTCGGCATCCAGTATCTTTGACATCGTTGCTATATTTCCGATGATTCTTCCCATGAAAGAATCAATTATGCTTACAGCAGATATATCGATCAAAACTCCCTGTGCCTCGGTCTTCTTTACCATTTGAACAAGGTCAGCTTCCAGCGCTTCAGCAAGACGGTCGTATAAATCCACCTGAATTGTAACAAGCAGAAATTTACCCATCCGGAGTATAGGAATTTTCTCCATAGTATATACCGGGTTATTCTGCTATCGTTGATTGTTGTTTTTGTTTCTTCACCACCTGCAGATGGAGCATACTGAATGCTGTACGCAACGCACTGGCTAGTGTAGATTTTGTAATGATGTTGGTGAGATCTATACCGAGGTGCACCACGGTTTGAGCAATCTCCGGACGGATACCGCTGATGATACACTCAGCCCCCATCAATCGTGTTGCACTTACTGTTTTAATAAGATGTTGTGCTACCAGTGAATCCACAGCCGGCACTCCGGAAATATCGAGTATAGCAATGCTGCTTCCGCTCTCTACAATTTCCTGTAACAGGTTTTCCATTACCACCTGTGTACGGGCACTGTCCAATGTACCGATGATGGGTAATGCCAGAATGCCATCCCATACGCGGATAACCGGTGTTGAAATTTCGGCGATCTCATCGGTTTGACGGAGGATAACTTCTTCTCTTCCCTTAATGAATGTCTCAAATGTTGTTACACCAAAGCTGTCGATGAGTTTACCCACCTTCAGGCTTTGGAGAAATAGTTCCTGCGGATCTTTCAACTCCTGTTGAAGAATGTTCAACAACGCATCTTTCAAACTGAAAACGAACGTTCCCGTTTCGCGCGGTGAAAATCCCTGACGCGCACGTGATATAGATATACCCGAGAGTATATCGACAATCGCATCAAAATCACCGTGTTTCGGATCATCGATATTATTATCGCTCAGCTTGTCCACCAGTATAGCTATTAACTCTTCCGACTGCCCTCTCAGCTCTTCATTAGACATAAGGTCTTCACGAAGGCTGTCGTCTGCCAGCTGCAGTTTCATCCATGTTTCAAGAATTTGTTTCTTTTTCTTTTGAAAGATTTTGATCGACTCGTTTTTCATAGGTTTGGGTAATGCGATAGTGAAAAGATATAGGGGTTATGTAGAAAATGGGGTTAAGTATACAGATTAAATTTCAAAGCGATTGGAATCTTTTTACCAATGGTTAAGAGAAATATGTAGTAAAAAATCATGCCATGACATCGCATTAATCAGACAGAAGTGTTGATACTATTGCTTATTCACAAGCATCGTTTACAGTTCGTTCTTTATGTTACTGGTATATAGTGCTGCGATTAACCTGCACTCCGCAGCTATAGATAACAAAAAAAGACCGGAAGTTAACCTCCGGTCTTGGCAATATGAGACAGACTCGATTAGCTATACTTGTCTTAGAAAATCATTTAATACTATAAAAGAAATTCCTGAGTTCGCTCGCAAATGTATCGGGCACCTCCAGCGCAGCGAAGTGTCCCCCTTCGTTCATCTTTCGGAAACTCACTACATTTACAAAACGTTCTGCCCATTCTTTTGGAAATTGCGCCTCGCGCGGATATACCGAGAGTCCGGCCGGCACATTGCTTTTCTGCAAGGGCGGTGAGCCACCCCATTGCGCAATGGCATCTGCTTTATACATTCTAACGGAGGTTGCAACAGATTCTGTTACCCAATAAATCATGATGTTGGTGAGTAATTCATCTTTACCACCAAATGCTTTTTCGATCAGTTCGGGTGTAGCACCTGCGTTAACAA
Source organism: uncultured Chitinophaga sp. (assembly GCA_966211525.1). GTDB lineage: Bacteria > Bacteroidota > Bacteroidia > Cytophagales > Cyclobacteriaceae > Ohtaekwangia. Next base: position 11,935 of record CBIHOZ010000094.1, read on the forward strand.
AACTCAATATCCAGGCAGCAAGTGCTGTGGGGGAATCATTCAAGCCATAGGCTATAGATTGAGGCTTGGTAGCGTGTACCATGGCATAGGCTCCTTCAGCGTACCACCACTGCTGTACAAACTGTGCAAACTGTTTTTCTGCTTCCGTCATGGTAGATGGATCTTCCTGTCCCATCGGGTAACCTATATCTGTAAAATGTACACCGGCTACTACGTTCGCATATTTAGATGCCAGTGCTTTGGTAACTCCCATCCCTATATCGCCACCGGCTGCATAGAATTTTTCATAGCCAAGATTATCGGTCATCAATACTTTCCATAAGTCGGCAACGGCTTCGCTGCTCATGGCAACTTTATCAGAAAAACCGAAACCCGGAATGGATGGAATGACAAGATCAAAGCTTTGCTCTCCCTCCGTTAACAGTGGAATAATTTTATGAAAGCGATAGTAACTATCGGGCCAACCGTGTGTGAGTATAAGGGGTTTTGCATTTTTACCCTTACCTTTTATATACTGAAAGTGAATCTTCACACCGTTCACATTCGCTATATATTGAGGATATTTATTCAGCAATGATTCCTGCTTACGCCAGTCATATTCATTGAGCCAATAACGGACCAGACCTCGCAGGTACGTTTCGCTTGTTCCGAAATTCCAGCCGGAGCCTTCTGCTTCTCCAGGCCAGCGGGTGTTTTGCAAGCGACTCTTCAAATCATTCAATACTTGTTGTGAGACTTGTACTTTGAATTCTGTTACGTTCTTCATGGATGGTGTTTTTTTGGTTTGCGAATAGACACTGGTAACGTTCAACACGAGCAGTGTAAAAATGAGGGCGCGTAGTTTGGTCATAACGGATCGTTTTGTTTTGGGTATAACAAAGCTATTCGTTCGGATAGGCACTCCGTTAGACGACATGTCGGAAGAACTGGTATAAATTTCGGTTTTTCGTTCTTTACCTATTCAAACACAACGAAGGTGTGCTTTACCCTTTGCGATATTCGGTAGGAGTAATTTTAGTCTGCTTTTTAAATGACTTGGCGAAATGTGAAGCATCTTCATAACCGATCCAATGACCTATCTCCTGTACTGACATAGTTGTTTGCTTCAGGAGACTTTTGGCTTCCATCATTACAAATTCGTCTATGAAATTCTTGGCAGATTTACCGAGCTCTACCTGCAAGACTTCGCTCAGATATTTAGGCGTGATGTTGAGATGATCGGCATAGTAAGCAACTTCCTTGTGACCGGAAAAATGTTGCGCCACTAATTTTCTAAATGCATGCGTAATCTTTTCTCTCCTGGAAACATTAGCATTCTTGGGTTTATCTTTTTGAATAGCGTGATATGAATTTGCCAGCATCAGCAGCGCATGTACAATTCCGGGAACAGTGTCTTTATTGTCTTTTAATTCTTTAAGTAACGCGAACACCGCCTTCATCTTTTTGGTTTGTTCGTCTGTTAAACGGATCACATGATCACCTCCGTGAAAGAAGAAAGGAAGCGAATGTAAAAAGGAATTTGCCTGTATACCTTCGAGTAATTCTTCTGTAAAGTAAATAGTATCATGCTCTGCGGTATAATTACCGGCCCACTGACAAACCATACCGGGACCAACGGTGGTAAGGCATCGGGCTTTTAATATATAGTCTGTGCTGCCAATCTTGAATGTATCACCTTTGCCTGTATAGGTTACGCCCAATCCGTATGCAAATGTTCTGAACGGAAAATTAACATGCGCATTTTTATAGGTATGCCGGTCGGCCAGGAAAAACGGAGTGTTAAAGCTATCAGCATTCTGGTGTTTCAGATACTCGTATAAATTGAAAGACTTCAGGTTAAATTTTCCTTGCATACAGAGAGTTTACCATTTGACACAACGTTGTTCGTTTCGGTTCGAATGGGTTTATTTAAAAAACATTATCGATGCTTTTACGCTATATGAAATGTGCCGCAGTGATTCATGCTTTTCATACTCCTCAAACGGAGAAGATATACCTTGGGGTTACGGCAATATTTGTAGCGTATTACGAATGTTAAGCGGGATTAATGATATACAATGCGCTGTTGCAGGTTGCTCGTAACGTATATATAGCACTGTCGTATAGAACAGGATCCAACAGGCTCTATCTTTAATATCAAGACCTAAAAGCTGCTGGAGATTAATACAAATTGACAGGGTATATACAGTCGAATGCAATGAGGAATGTTTGCAAAGACCGACCTGGACATCCGTATACGAGGTAATAGAAGATATAAAATTCTTGGCACTCCGTCTATTTCTTCGACACTTGTTTCTGCGTCTTCTTTTCCTCTACCAATTTGCTTTTTGTTTGTATTAAATCGAGTAAATCAATAACCGGCAAAGTATATTTCCCCATTGGAGCGTATGAGGTCATGTTTAATATATAGCCTCTGATATAACTAATTAACAAGTTCAATGCCGGTATTCGTATTTTATTCACCATTTCTTCGTCTGACAAATTCTCCAACAATTTGCTAGGTACAACGGCTCCTCCCTCAACAAAAATTTGATAACCCGGCTTGTAGTCTTCGATATTATGGTTAATCGATAATAAAGCAAAAACAAACAATTTGCTGTTTTGCATTCTAAAGTGATAATCTATATCTACAACATACGAGTTAAACAGTTCATCCAAATCGGTATCAGGATCAGCGGGTCTGTCGCTGTATTTATAGGTTGTATTTAAAATTACAAACTCTTCGATCTGTATTGCTGAATTCTTCGCTACCATTATGCCACCTTTAATTCAGGAAATTCTCGTGTTTCCTTTACTGAAATGGAATCAAAGTCATTACACTCAACGTTTTGATTTACAACTAACCAAAAACTGGATTTATCTATAGCTGGTTTAAAATTGAGATTCCAATAATCACCAACAGATGCGCGTTCAAAATGCTCTTTTGATATTGCGTCAAATTTAAACTTGAAGTCAAGTGCATCTTGAATTTTAGCGATGGTAGAAATATTAATTGTTTTACTTCCTCTAAAGAGTTGGGTAATGTAGCTAGGTGATGTACCTATCTCTTGAGCGAGTTCTTTTTTATTAACATTTCTTAATTCCATGATTCTTTCTATCTCGCTAAGCATCCTAAACATAATCATCCTAGTCTCATGGGCAAGATCCTCGTCTCTCTCCTTATGGTCAGCTATATATCTCTTTATATCGTCTATATTATTGAAATTCATAAATATATCCTCCCATTGTGTTTATTCGTTCTTTTTGCCTCTTAGGAATCTCTTGGGTCTTTTTCCCTTCCAATAATTCTATCATAACTATGCCACGAAATTGTGCCGTGTGTACCTCTTGGCAATAAATGCGGTCATTTTTTCCATTACGCCTAAATCGCATTTCAAACATTTTCGCTGCCTTATCAGAAACATCACATTTTTTATACAATTCAGAGTTTCTACCGTTCTCCTTTAATAATTGCAAAATATCTCTTATTTCATCTCTTATCTTAGTTCTATTGAGATATGGAAGAATCGTGCTGGCGTTACCAACATCCACAAAAAATTTGACGGTCTGATGATCATTATGGTCGTATAAAACGGCTATCTTTTTCAACGGAAAATTAAGCTATAGGTTAATTCTATCCTAGTAAATTTATAAACAATGATTTCAATATAAGGTAAAATGGTTTTTTTGAGGTGAATTATCCACATTTTTTTTGCGGCAATTGATGAAGCTTCTCTTCGTGGATGTTGACAGATTTTCTATTGTGCGATAAATTAATGCCCTAGAATTCCTGAGCCGTCTTTAGTCAGCTCCTGACCTGAGCTTTGCTGTAGCCGCGTGTGTGTAGCTGCGTAGGTTGTTATCGAAGCCATCCATGGCCGGAACAATCATCCAAAGATGAAGTTTCCCACTTACTAATCATGTCTTTCGACTCTTGTCTTAGAGTACTGACATCATTAATTGTACCCTTTCAATATTTTTTTGTTTTACTGCGCACATAGTAAAAGTACATCCCTTGAATATTGCATCTGCGAAATAAGTTATATCTAAAAGGTCGATCATTGAGATAACAGCGCAATTCCAAAAGTCTAATACATGTTTCTTAGTATTGGTTCTGAGATAAGCAATTAAAGTATAGTCTCATTCATCTAATCCAAGCTTTCTTTATGCTATCACCCTCCGAATTCTATAACTATGCTTTCCAATGGGTATCTCCTGAGAAATAATCTTTTCACGAATAACATAATTAAACACAGCTGGAAGATTACGCATATATATACCCACCATGGCTTGTTCCTCTCTTAATTTTCTCCTCAGCTTTACCTTTTTCGTTCCAATCAAGGAAATTTTCACCTATGACAGTTTAAAATTAATTGGCCGGTGAAATTTAAATTAGAAATCTGGTAGCATAATACTTCGATAACCAAGCTGTTGAAAGTCTCACCAGATGTAATTGCCCTCCTCGTGTCTAAAACTATTGTCGCATTTGGTTCATCTAATTGCATAAGATTTGCATAGAGACTCGTCAATTTTAAGCAAGAAGATGGTATATATATGTAAAGTGATCCTAATGCCGTTATGGCTACAGGATAATAAAAAAAGCCGATTTCAATTAAGAAACCGGCTTTTTAGCAGTGCACTCGCAGGGATTCAAACCCCGAACCTTCTGATCCGTAGTCAGATGCTCTATTCAATTGAGCTACGAGTGCGGGTGTGAATTTGGGACTGCAAATGTAAAGAATAAATTCACTTGACCAAATAAACACGTTTGGCTCTGCCAACAAAAAAGTTATTTTTGAACCTTTATTTTACTGATAGACAGGCAAACAATGAGAAAATTCGCGGCTTATTTAATTTTTACAGTTTTTTTTATCCCGGCCTTCGGTCAGGATACAACACCAGCACAGAGCACAGGTTCTTTCAAAAGATCTGGCCGTCCTGATATTCCAGGAACATTTACGCTTGAGCTTGGTGTAAACAATGCTTCCAGTAAGCCCAGCGAGTTCAGTCTCGGACTCTGGGGATCACGTACACTCAATGTGTACTATCAATATGAAATGCGCATTCTGAAATCAAACTTCAGCTTTGTACCGGGTATCGGTTTCAGCATGGAGCGCTTCAAATTCAAGAACGAACATACCCTCGACTATAATGGAAGTTCCGTTGTGATGGTAAATCCTACGGAAGCAGGGCGGCCTGATACGCGTAAGTCGCAGTTGATCACAAACTATATTGAAGTTCCGGTGGAAATTACTTTCCGTACCAACCCGGAAGATCCGGCCCGTAGCTTCAAGGCATCTGTTGGTGGTCGTGTAGGCTATATGTTTGATTCTTTCACCAAGATCAAGTACAAAGAGAACGGTGAAGTGAAAAAACTGAAAGACAAGCAGGACTATAATCTTAACAAGTTCCGCTATGGTATATCTGCCAAAATAGGTGTCGGAAACTTCAGCCTCTTCGGATACTATAACCTTAGCGACCTGTTTGAGAAAAACAAAGGTATCCTGGAAAACAGCCAGGTTAAAAACTTCAATACCTTTACAGTCGGTATATCATTATCGAGCTTCTAGGAATATCGTAAAGTATATTTGAAAAGTAGCCCGTCTCGTCCGTGTACATCACAGGACGGAACGGGCTATTTTTATTTGCCTTTGAAATCAGGCTTTCGTTTTTCCAGGAAGGCCGTAACGCCTTCTTTATAGTCTTGTGTATTGCCGGCTATCTCCTGGCAATAGGCTTCGTATTCCAGCGCTTCATCCAGTGTTGAGGTCGATGCTTTGTCGAGCATCTTTTTGATCAGGCCAACGGAACGGGTAGGCGCAGCAGCAAAATAATCGGTATATTCTTTCACTGCGTTGTCCAGTTGATCGGCCGGCACAACCTTATTCACTAACCCCAATGCAAGCGCTTCACTTGCTTTTACACGCGAGCCCATGCTACACAACTCAAACGCCTTGGCCATGCCTACCAGCCGCGGTAAAAAGTATGACGAACCTGAATCGGGCACCAGCCCTATATTTATAAATACTTCGATGAGAGTCGCCTCTTCAGATGCTACAATAACATCGCATGCAAGCGCGAGTGAACAACCGGCACCGGCAGCAACTCCGTTAAGTCTGCCTATAATGGGCTTGGGTAAATTACGCATGGCGCGGATGATCGGGTTATAGCGCTTGTGCAGCGAGTCTATAAACGAACGCTTCTCCGTTCCTGCAGCAGCTTTCAGGTCTTGTCCGGAGCAAAATGCTTTACCTTCACCGGTGAGCACCACTACGCGCGCTGTATCATCTTTGGCAACGGCTTTGAGTGCATCCTGAAGTTCATAGGTGATCTCATCATTCAGGGCATTGTATACTTCGGGGCGATTCAATGAAATGGTAACGGCTCCACCTTGCAGTGAATATTTCAAAAACTTGTAATCCATAGAATTATAGCATCAGATGTTTGAATCCGAAGCTACCGTTCTTTCGCTAGAGATGAAAGTTATTCTTAAAACAAAACTGTCATTCCGATAAGACTCGTCACCAGCCCGAGTACAGAACCTACCATTACTTCGCGGGTAGTATGTACATGCAACAACAGTCGTGACGACATAATGAACCCGGTGATAACAATCGCCACGAGTGACGGATAGAACAGCGATCCATCTTCTGATAATGTATTCAGCGGTACGATGATTCCTAAAAATCCCCAGGCAGCCAGGCTGTGAACGCTTACTTTATAGAACAGCGTAGCAATGGCAGCTATTACCACCAGCGCGTCACCGAGCAGAAGAAACTTGAAGAGGTTGTCGTTGATACTCACGCCCGTTCTTGCATAGAACAGGTATGTAATGAGTACATAGAGTATAGCTATAAATATAAAAGGCAATACACGTTCCCGGCGGTCCTGCATGGTTATGCTTCGTATCGTGCCGAGTAACTTCAGCAAACCTATATTCAGTGACGGCAGCAAAAAAGTAAACGCAAAAATGATCAGCACAAAAGTCCATTGTGTTTCCATCTTCAGCGGATCAAGTCCGATCGGGAAATACAGGGCAAACAATGCAAACAGGTACGTTACCATCAACAACGGATGGAATACAAAGGAGATGACTTTTGCTATAAAATTCACGCTACTGAAAAAGTGTTATGGATGATTAAAAAATGCACAGCCATTTCTATAGTTCTTTACGAAGCCGTGCCACAGGTATATTCAGTTGTTCACGGTATTTGGCAACTGTTCTCCTGGCAATGTTATACCCTTTGTCGTTCAGGATCTTCTCCAGCTTATCATCCGAGTAAGGCTTGTTCTTGTCTTCACTATCAATAATATCTTTAATGATCTGCTTTACCTCGCGGCTGCTTACCTCCTCTCCCGAATCGGTAGATATACCTTCGGAGAAGAAATATTTGAGCGGGTAAATTCCGAAATCGGTCTGTACAGCTTTACTGCTGGCCACACGCGATACGGTAGATATATCCATGCTGATCATGCCGGCAATATCTTTCAGGATCATCGGCTTCAGTTTTGTCTCATCACCTTCTAGGAAGAAATCATACTGAAAGTCAACAATAGCGCGCATCGTTCTCAACAAAGTTTGCTGACGTTGTTTAATAGCATCGATAAACCATTTGGCGGCATCCAGCTTTTGTTTTACGAACGATACAGCCTCTTTCAGTTTCTTGTCTTTCTTGTCACTCTTGTCGTACGCCTTGAACATCTCGGTATACGAGCGACTGATGCGCAACTCCGGTGCATTGCGTGAGTTGAGTGCCAGCTCAAGCTTTCCGTTATTGTTGGTGAGTATAAAGTCGGGAATGATATACTGGTTCTTTACCATGGAAGGAGCACTGCTTCCTCCGGGTTTAGGATTGAGCTTTACGATCAGATCAACAGCATCGCGGATAAACTCTTCGTCTTCCGTTTCAAGCTTCTTCTGTATTTTCTGATAGTGCTTCTTGGTAAACTCATCGTAGCACTCGGTAATAATTTTTTTGGCAACAGCTACATCTATATCATGACCGTTGTCCATACGATCTAACTGCAGCAGTAAACATTCCTGCAGGTTGCGCGCAGCTATACCGGGCGGATCGAACGTCTGGATTCTTTTCAGTACCAACTCCACTTCCTCCACTGTTGCTTCAATGCCCTGTGAAAAAGCGAGGTCGTTTACAATCGCATCGAGGTCTCTGCGTATATAGCCATCGCCTTCTATACTGCCTACGAGTTGCTTGCCAATGGTATATTGTTTTTCATCGAGCCCGAGGAAATCGAGCTGATCCATGAGTTGCTCATGCAGCGAAGTAGACATGGGCAGCGGCATATCGCGTTCATCTTCATCATCGCCATCGCCCTGCATTTTGTAGCCGCTATAGTCATCATCGCGGAGGTAATCTTTTATATCGACTTCCTCTTCGCTTCCCGATGACTCCTGGTATTCTTCTTCCTGCTCGTACGTATCTTCGGTCTTCTCCTGATCTTCTCCCTCTCCCTCTTCCAGCGCAGGATTTATCTCAAGCTCTTCCTCAATCCTGGTTTCAAGCTCGGCTGTAGGCACCTGCAACAGCTTGATGAATTGAATCTGCTGAGGCGATAGCTTTTGTTGTAACGATTGACTTAATCCGAGTTTCTGCATTAAAAATCCATGTTTAGATCATCTGATCAAAGACTATGCAAATTTAAAAAAATAGTCCAGTCTATAGTTAAAAGAGCACGGTCCAGCGGTCAATAGTATAGTCTTGCGGAAGCAAAACCAACATTTTCTGTCCGACTATAGATGGTAGACTCCTTTCAAAACTCGCAAGTTTTTTCGTTTTTTGCGTCCCCTGTTGTTGGGCGAAGGTCGTTATCAGTTAATCGTTAATCGTTTAACTGACAATCTAAAGTAAAACGATCTGCGTACAACGGCCTTAATATTTATACATCATGAAACGCATCAAGATCAAAGAACTCCTCCTCACAAAACCTGAAGGTCAAACAGTTACAGCAAAAGGTTGGGTAAGAACCTTTCGTAACAATCAGTTCATTTCACTGAACGATGGCTCGACTATCAACAATTTACAGGCTGTGGTGGAGTTGAATTCGATCGCTGATGAAACGTTGAAGCGCATTACCACCGGGGCATGTTTATCCGTTACCGGTGAATTAATCCCATCGCCTGCAAAAGGTCAGGCTGTAGAATTAAAAGTAAAAGAACTTGAAATTCTTGGCGACAGTGACGCTGAAAAATTTCCGCTTCAGCCTAAAAAACATTCACTCGAATTTTTACGCGAGATCGCTCACCTGCGCTCACGCACCAATACATTCAGTGCGGTGATGCGCGTGCGTCATGCGATGGCATTTGCTGTACATAAATTTTTCAACGACCGCGGATTCTTCTATATCCATACACCGATCATTACCGGCTCGGATGCCGAAGGTGCCGGTGCCATGTTCCGCGTTACTACGCTGGACCCTAACAACCCGCCCCGCGATGAACAGGGTAAAGTAAATTTCAAGGAAGATTTCTTTGGTCGCGAAACAAACCTCACGGTATCCGGACAGCTTGAAGGTGAAACCTACGCACTTGCTTTAGGGGATATATATACTTTCGGTCCGACCTTCCGTGCGGAGAACTCGAATACTACGCGACACCTCGCGGAGTTCTGGATGATTGAACCGGAGATGGCGTTCTATGATATTGGCGATAACATGCAGCTTGCACAGGAGTTTCTGCAATACCTGGTGCGGTACGCATTGGAGAATTGTGCGGAAGACCTGGAGTTCCTGAACAAGCGTGCACTCGAAGAAGAGCAGAGCAAGCCACAGGATCAGCGCAGTGAACTCAGCCTCATTGATCGCCTGAAGTTTGTTGCCGATAATGATTTCCAACGGTTATCCTATACGGAGGCTATTGATATACTGAAGAACTCCAACCCGAACAAGAAAAAGAAATTTCAATACCTGGTGGAAGAATGGGGTGTTGATTTGCAGTCGGAGCACGAGCGTTACCTCGTAGAGAAGCACTTCAAGAAGCCGGTGATACTATATAACTATCCGAAAGACATCAAGTTGCCGCGATGGATGTGCTCTTCCCGGGTATAGGCGAGATCATTGGCGGTTCGCAGCGTGAAGAACGTTACGAACGACTAGTGAAGCGCGTGAACGAACTCAACCTTCCTGAAAAAGAATTGTGGTGGTACCTCGACCTGCGCAAGTTTGGTTCGGCACCACACAGTGGTTTCGGGTTAGGCTTCGAGCGTTTGATACTCTTCGTTACGGGCATGACGAACATACGCGATGTGATTGCGTATCCGCGCTTCCCCGGAAATGCTGAGTTCTGATTGCAGAAAGATTCAAAATTCCATTGACGGTATTTCCTTTACCTATAGCTTGGCGGACATTCGTATTTAACATGATATATCCATGCGCAAGGTAAAGTGTCATATCACCAACCGGGAGTTACCGGTAGCTGATGCAGTATCCGGTCACCAGATCAGACCTGCTATATTAAAGATGATCCAGTCGGATCATCACAACTTTACCAGTGACTCCTATATATCGCTTGATGAGCTCATGAAGTATCGGAAGAAATTCATGGAGCACATGCTGCGGGCTGAAGGCAAAGAACTTTCCAAACTGGAGCGCGATGTTCTGAACAGTGTAAATGAAAACGAATTACTCGTTCAGAACATCGAGCCCACACTGGATAAAGAACTTGCCTTTGGCGATCGCCTGGCCGACCGCATCGCGGAGTTTGGCGGCAGCTGGACATTCATTATCACCTTCTTTTCCTTTATTGTATTGTGGATGGGTATCAATATATTCATCCTGGCAAGCAAACCGTTTGATCCGTATCCATTCATCTTATTGAATCTTATACTCTCGTGCCTCGCAGCGATTCAGGCGCCTATCATTATGATGAGTCAGAACCGGCAGGAAGCGAAAGACCGCATCCGATCTGAACACGACTATAAAGTAAATCTAAAGGCAGAGCTTGAGATCAGGTTGCTGCACGAGAAGATCGATCATTTACTGCTCCAGCAAAATCAAAGGCTCATGGAAATCCAGCAGTTGCAGGTAGACCTGATGGATGATATACTGGAGAAACTCAATCATAAACAGAAAGACAAGAACGCATGAAGAAGACTTTTGCAAGCGATAATTACTCCGGTGTACATCCTGAAGTAATGGAAGCATTACTGCGCGCCAACACGGCCCATGCAGGTTCGTATGGTGCCGATGAATATACCGAACGTGCTGTCGCGAAGTTTAAGGAACACCTGGGCAACGACATTGAAGTTTACTTTGCCTACAACGGCACGGGTGCCAATGTTTTAGGACTAAGTGCATTGACGCGTTCGTTCAACTCGATCATCTGTTCAGATCTTGCGCATATCAATGTTGATGAATCTACGGCACCTGAAAAATTTCTGGGCAGTAAACTGATCACCATTCCTACTCAAGACGGAAAGATATACCCGCACGAAATTCAAAATAAAATACAGCGCGTAGACGATCAGCATCATCCGCAGGCAAAAGTTATATCGATATCACAGTCTACAGAATACGGAACGGTATATACTATAGATGAAGTAAAAGCTATAGCTGCGGTTGCTAAAAAGAATAATCTCTTTCTACACATGGATGGCTCGCGCATTTCCAACGCTGCTGCGAGTTTAAATAAAGACTTTGCTTCGTTTACACGGGATGCCGGTGTAGATGTACTTTCATTTGGAGGAACGAAGAACGGTATGATGTTCGGAGAAGCGATTGTATTCTTCAACCCGGAGCCTGCCCAATATTTCAAATATATACGCAAGCAAGGCATGCAGCTTCATTCGAAGATGCGTTTTATCAGCGCACAATTCGAAGCGCTGCTAAGTAATGATCTGTGGAAACGAAATGCCACGCATTCAAACCGCATGGCTAAATTACTGGAAGCTGAATTGAGAAGTGCCAACGTGCAGATAACGCGGCCGGTAGACGCCAACGGGATTTTTGCCTTGCTGCCTCCGGAGGTTATTCCGGCATTGCAACAGGAACATTATTTCTATGTGTGGGATGAAAAGACTTCTGAAGTACGACTGATGTGCTCATTCGACACTACCGAAGACGAAGTGAAAAGCTTCGGCAATGCCTTACGAAGACTGTTGAAATGATGGCCCGGAAATGAAAAGGAAAGTAAGGATCTCTCGATAGACTTCTATTTCTTAACGAACTTGAACGTACTGGTAAATTTGGAATCCTTGTCCTTCATAGCCAACAGGTAATAACCGGAAGCCAGGTCTTTTACGCGAACGCGGATCTCGTGTTCGTCAACGATCTCGGTTTCGGTGCTTACCTCGTTACCAATAATATTGTGGAGCGATAATCTGATATCTTCTGCTTTGAACTGATCAATGCGTACGTGAACAAATTCAACGGCCGGATTCGGAAATATCCGTACTGACTTAATTATATCAATATGTTCAGATTGTACCGGCGGATTGTTTTGTTCGCGCTCCTGCGCGATCACCTCCAGAGCTGCTGCCCCGGCCATGATCATCACCATAAGTATTCTTCCCAAGCGCATGTTTTTGTAATTCTATTTTCGATATGTACGACAAATATTAAACCAAAGTTCGGGCATTAGCCGCTTTCTTTACTATTAGATGCGACAAACCCGAAAAAGTTTAAGACAAACGCCAAAATATTTTTCATCAACTCAAGAAGGTCGTATGCTGGTGATCGAAAATTTCTCAAAAAGCTATGGCGATCAGCTGATTCTGGAACTTTCTGAGGTTAGTTTTACCCAGGGCGTTTACTGGATCAAAGGGAAAAATGGTTCGGGCAAGACTACGTTTTTCAAAGCGCTGGCGGGTTTGCATCCATGCCGTGGCTCCGTTCGTTTTGAAGGCGGACCATCGTTGCACCATCAACCTATCGCTTATCGTAAAAAGGTAAACTATAGCGAAGCCGAGCCGCAGTACCCCGGCTTTCTTACGCCTAAAGATCTGTTCAGCTTCATCGGTAAGGCGAAAGGTGCATCGGCAGCGCAGCAACAATCGCTGGTGGATGCGTTTGGTATCAACGCTTATTATGAGAAACCTTGTGAGACTCATTCCAGCGGGATGCTGAAGAAAGTATCATTGGCACTCGCATTTCTGGGAGCTCCTGAACTTATTATACTGGATGAGCCCTTAATCACACTGGATGAAGCTTCACGAAATATACTCTTACACCTGATTGAAGATCGCGTTACCCGAGAAGGTGTAACGTTTCTCCTTTCCTCTCACCAGGTGCTAGAGAGTGAGCAACTGCCGGTGAAAGGTATCTATACCGTTGCAAACAAAACGCTGGTGCCGGATGAAGCCTGAAAACATTATCGCGCAACGCGTATTTGTCCGTGAGTATTACCGGCAGAATGCAAGTTTCTTTCTGTTGGTGATCGGACTTGCCGGAGGCTTTATGCGCAGTCACGATCATATAGCGCTGGCTGAGTTCTTTGTAAGCAGTCCGCTGTTGCTGCTAATACCCTTTGCTATCTGGACGCTATATATACTTAAAGTGACAGCGTTCAACACGGAAGCGCTGCGCAGAAGTGAAAATGAATTTCTGTTCACATTCGCGTTGCTGAAACACAGTGAACAATGGACCGCTGCATTTCTTACTGTTTTTAACCAGGCTGCTCCGGCTACACTTTATGGTATATTTCTGATCGCTATCGCGATAAAACACCAGTTTATTCTATCCGTGGGGCTCGTGGTACTCATGCTCCTCGTATTAATGATCCTGGCCACGATGAAGTTATACTATATGTTGAATCACCCGGACCAGGAGCGCAAAGTGAATAAATTTAAACGCCTCCTCGATCGAACATTCAGCAAACCTTACCCGATCTTTTTCCCCGAATGGATTTTAAGAAGGCAACCGCTGGTGTTAGTCGGCAGCAAAATATTTAGTGGTGCTTTGCTTTTGGCTGTTATATACCTATACGGAACCGATACGTATGATCACCGCTTATTGGCCATGGGCATCGTGATCACTGCTTCTGCGCAGGTACCCCTGTTACTGGAGTTACACCAATTTGAAAATTTTCATTTTAGCCTGGTCAGACAATTGCCGCTGTCTTTCTTAAAAAGATTCTTATATACCGTAACAACTATACTGCTGCTCACACTGGTTGAGATTGGTTTACTGATAACCTACTTCCCCACCTCGCTGCCGGCAGGGGTATTGCTGCAAAGCATTTTATTCTTTGTATCGATGCTCGTATTTCAGCAAGGACTGCTTTATGCCAAAGATCGTACACAGGAACAACTGATGTCGCGTGTATTTATACTGGCCATGGTGCTGATTGTGCTGGTATTGTTTAAAATTCCGTTGATCGTGTTCACTGCGATTCATTTACTCGCAGGTATATTCATCTGGCACCGGAACTACTACCGGTTCGAGTATATTACTGCTACCGAATAGTCAACAGTTATTGTACAAGGCTATATTTCGGAAGGATATAGTTTTCCGTTGAGGATCACCGTTTCAACAACACTGCTCCCGAAAGCGTATGGCAAAAATGCAAGTGAAGGTATAGGCTTTGTAATAAACACACTGGCTGCTTTACCTTTTGTTATACTGCCGTGAGTTTCCTCGACACCCAAAGCAGCTGCGGTATTAATGGTCACTGCATTGATAGCTTCTTCCGGAGTCA